>NZ_JBVVQE010000051.1:0-52830 GCF_055811435.1 Mesorhizobium sp. WSM4837 | reverse complement strand
CGTCGCGATCCACCTCAGCGCGCTCTCGCCACCCACCTTTCAGCGCGACGCCAAGCTAAAAACGCTCTGCATTATGCCGACGTCGGCATAACGTGCATTTCATGAGGAACGTGCTGGCGCATGCCGGCAAGAGCGGGCGCCGCGTCGCACGGCCTTCATCGCCACCGCCTTCGCCCAGGAGACGGCCGAGGCCGCCAGCACCCAATGACGCGCCGTTGCCGACCAGATCCGGCCGAAGGTGCCGAAGCTGGCGACAATCATGGACGATGCCGAGCCCAACGTGCTCGCCTACATGACCTTCCCCAAGGAGCACCGTGCCAAGCTGCATAGCACCAACCCGATCGAGCGCCTCAACGGCGAGATCAAGCGCAGGACCGAGGTCGTCGGCATCTTCCCCAACGACGACGCCATCGTCCGTCTCGTCGGCGCCTTGCTGCTCGAACAGAATGATGAATGGGCCGTGCAGCGGGCCCGCTACATGACGCTTGAGACCATCAGCCAGATGAGCGATGATCCGCTCATCAGCCTGCCGGCAGTGGCGCGCTGATCAGTCCGGCCCATGCCGGAGAGCACGGCGTCCAGTGCCGTCAGCTACACCACGCCAGTGGGCACGATCCGAGGAGTCCCGTCATGTCTAGAGAACGGTTTCTGAGAAGATCGACATCGGTGTTGACTAGGGCTCGGCGGCTCGGACGAAATATCCTGCGCTGGCTGGAGGGAGACAGCCGATCCCAACAGCTCAGCGACGAAGTTCTGTTTTGGAGACACTGGTTCTCCACTCAGGGATCATTCTGGCCAGAGGACTACAAGGAACGTCTTGACCCCAATTTACCAATTCAGGATCACGTTGGGCGATATGTCGACAGGTTGACGACCAACCCAGTTTGCATACTCGATGTGGGCGCTGGCCCCTTGACGAAGCTCGGCAAAGTGCATGCCTCGAAAGAGATCATGATTACTGCAACTGACCTGCTGGCATCAGAATATGATCAAGTTCTGAGAGATTTTGGGATCCAACCTCTAGTGCGAACAGTCTTCGGTGACGCCGAAAATCTTAGGACCCAATTTGGCGATTACAGTTTCGACATCGTGCATGGACAGAATTGTATAGACCACACGACTAGTCCACTCAAGGCAATACAACAGATGCTCTCGGTCACAAAACATGATGGTTTCGTCGTGCTTTATCATGCTGAAAACGAAGGAAAGACGGAATCGTACAAGCAGCTGCACAAGTGGGACTTCACATGTGAGAAAGGACATTTCGTTATCAGAGGGCCTGGACCGGGTGGGGATGCGGTAGATGCCACTAACGCGCTGGCCGCTCTAGGGTCTGTTGAATGTAGCTTGGACGACGGCGCGGTGCTTGTTGCAATCCGAAAGCATCCGCAAAGACGCCAGTGATATTCTGGCTAACCTGCTCGCAGGCGGCCTCCTATTTCGGGGGGCATGGGTTCAGATAGCGGTCACCTGAGGTATCGCGGGGTAACACTTCGGTTCCGCTTCGCTCCACCTCCAATCCTTTGCACCCACTGCACGCGTAGTGTCGGTAGCTTTTCAAGTTGTGCGGTTTTTGTAGCACATCAGCTGTCCGCTTTGGGTTGACGGTTGACCCCGGATGAAAGCGGAAGGACATCCGGGGGCCGCTTGCTGGTTCAGGTGCCTGCCGCGGCAGGCTCCTACGCATGGGCTTGTCGCTGCCCTTGCGTCGTTTCCGGTGAAGCGCCGACCTCGTGTCGAGACGCAGTCAAGGCTGGCCGCCGCGCTGCCGAGAGGGGGGCCGGCTGCGACGCTTCCAGGCCACGCCTTGAGGGCGTCGAGCACGGGTGCAGCATGGGTGAGATCGGCTCGCCGATCTCCCGGCCCTCGGCATCATAACGGCCGATGCAGCGCGGGCCGTGGAAGATGGCCAGCCCGTCGTCCGGATACTGGCTCGCGAAAGCCGTTGCAGGCGAGGCAAAAGTTCCGTTCTTCTCGATCTCGGGCTCAGAATTCGTCGAGATGTTCGTAGGCGTCGGCGCCGCCCGTGTGCGCGACCTGTTCGAGCAGGCACGCGCCAAAGCCCCGGCGATCATCTTCATCGACGAGCTCGATGCGCTGGGCCGCGCCCGCGGTGCGGGCCCGATGATGGGCGGCCACGACGAAAAGGAGCAGACGCTCAACCAACTCCTGGTCGAGCTCGACGGTTTCGACCCGAAAATCGGCGTCGTGCTGCTCGCCGCGACGAACCGCCCGGAAATCCTTGACCCGGCACTTCTTCGCGCAGGCCGTTTCGATCGGCAGGTGCTGGTCGATCGCCCGGACAAGCAAGGTCGCGTCCAGATACTCCAGGTCCACATGAAGAAGGCTAAGCTGGCGGCGGATGTCGATGCTGAAAAAGTCGCCGCGCTGACGCCGGGTTTTACCGGCGCCGATCTCGCCAACCTGGTCAATGAGGCGACCCTGCTCGCCACGCGCCGGAGGGCGGATGTCGTCACGATGGACGATTTCAACAATGCGGTCGAGCGCATCGTGGCCGGGCTCGAGAAGCGCAACCGACTGTTGAACCCGAGGGAACGCGAGGTCGTCGCCTATCACGAAATGGGCCATGCGTTGGTAGCCATGGCGCTGCCCGGAGTGGATCCCGTGCACAAGGTATCGATCATCCCGCGCGGCGTCGGCGCGTTGGGCTACACGATCCAGCGGCCGACCGAGGACCGATTCCTCATGACGCGCGAGGAACTGGAGAACAAGATGGCGGTGCTGCTCGGCGGCAGGGCGGCCGAGTGGATCGTGTTCGGGCATCTGTCCACGGGGGCCGCCGATGACCTGGCCATAGTGACCGATATCGCCCGCGCCATGGTCACGCGCTACGGCATGTCGGAAAAGCTCGGCCATGTGGCGCTGGAAAAGGACCAGCGCTCCTTCCTGAGCCCCAACCCACTTGCCGGCGGTCCGCGCGAGCACGATTACGGCGAGGCCACCGCCGAGGCTATCGACGCGGAGGTTCGCAGCATCGTCGACACAGCTTTCGCGCGAACCGTCGGCCTCCTCACTGAGCGACGGGATCTGCTGGAAAAGACGGCGCGCAAGCTGCTCGAAATCGAGACGCTAAGTGAAGCTGAACTTGCATCGCTCGTCGGAAACGTCTCGGCACCGGATCGCGCGACAACGGAGGCATCCGATCCGCAATCGGGGAAGCGACCGGTACGACGAGGCAAGGCTGCGGCTACAAACGTCTCGCGCCCCGCCGGGTGATGCCCTTGCCCGTCCCGACGGCAGATCCCTGGCATCGCCAATCTCGACGCGGCCTCCCCAAGTGACCCGTTCCCAGTGGCATAGTGTCGCTGCCAATCACTGAGATAGTCGCCCAGGGCCTGGCAACAACGAAGACCAGCACGGCCTCTCACACGCGCCGGGCGGCCGCAATCCGCGTCGCGCGGCGCCGGTTGACCGGCTTGTTCAGTAAAGGCTAATGAGGCAGCGTTACGCGACCGATCGTTGTGTCTGTTTTTCGGATTTGGCGTTGCTTTCGTCACGGTCCGAATCCGCCAGCTACGGTAAGGCTGAATGACCGACCACATTTGCCTCGAATTCGCCCCGATCATTGAAGAGCGGTGCTGATTGCAATGCTGGCGCCATCCGTTTACCAACTCTTGCAGACAAAACGAAGGCTCTTATGATCCAGGACAATGCCAGGGTCGGCGTCGTGGTGCCGATGTTCAATGCCGAGCGAACCATTCGCGCCACCTTGACCAGCATCTGCCAGCAGGATCATCAGGCGCTGGACATTATCGTGGTGGACGACGGGTCGACGGACCAGTCCGCCTCGATTGTGGCCTCCTGTGCTGAGAGAGACCGGCGTATACGCCTGATGAGGCAGTCGAACGCCGGTGTTGCGCAGGCCCGCAACAGCGGTGCGGCCTCTACCGATGCCGAGTTTCTGGCGTTCGTCGACGCGGATGATCTCTGGGCCCCTTCCAAGATCTCACTGCAACTGCGCGCCCTGCAGGAAGGCGGTTCTTCCGCGGGCCTGGCCTATTGCTGGTTTGCCCAAATCGACGAGAACGGCCGGGTATTCTCACTGTACAACCGGCCCGACGCCGACGGCCACGTCTTGCAACGGATGTGCAGAATGAATTTTGTCGGCAACGGGAGTTCGATGCTGATGCGTCGCTCCGCATTCGAGCGGGCGGGACAATTCGATCCTTCCCTGAGGGCCAGGAACGCACAGGGCTGCGAGGACCTTCTCATGTGCCTCAGAATAGCGGAAAATTACGAATTCCGCGTCGTGCCTCAGCACCTGGTGGGCTATCGGATAACGAACGTCAACATGTCGAGCGATGTCATGCAGATGCTTCGTTCATGTGAAATCGTCCTTGCCGAGTATCGCGAAAAATATCCGCAGTTCGGCAGCGATCTCGATGCGCATCTGGTCGACATGATCCATTGGCTTGCCATCAGAGCCTTGGTCGGCGGGCGGCTGTTCGCAGCCGGCGACCTGCTGAAGAGATACTTCGTCCTGGAACCGCGCACGGCAATTTCCCGCCTGCCCCACATGATCGACATGTACTGCCGGGCCAGGCTGGTTCCTCGCTGGGTCAAAATTCGAGTGAAGCGGATGCGAAACAAGAACGCCGAGTTTCGGCGCCTTTATGAAGAGACCAGCTGGTGAGCGCTTCCATTTCGAGCGCTTGCGGCGGCACTTCCGCCTGGCGGCGGCGTCTAGATGGGCGAGGCCGACCGTCGTCGGACTTAGGTTGGCTGCGGCGGTTCTCGAAGGCGTCACCTCGTGTTTGGGACCTAAGCGCCGTTTTCGACGAGAGCGGACGGATCAATACTCCTCGGACCTGACTCGTGAAGCTGGCGCGGCGTCGGGGTCTTGAGGGCCACCTGGACGCGCCTTCGAAGCCACTCCGGAGGAGCTGGCTGGCAGATGAAGGTCGGATCGGCGTCGAAAAAATGCCTGGAGGTACAGATGGAATGCGGTGAGGTCGGAACCATGCGCTGTTTAACGGCAAGCAGTCTCGGCACAAAGCGACGCAGCCGCCGCCACAGGTTTTGTGCGATCGGCTTTGCGAAGACATGAAACAGCGCGGCCGGATCGATCCGTGTTGCGTGGACAAACGGAGCGATGGCCGCGCGCGGCGACGTACGGGCGGCTTCGCTGCCATAATACGCTGAAGCCACGCCATCGGACCAACGAAACAAGAAAGACGCTAGCCCGGGATGTCGCGTGCGGACTGTTTCAAGGACGATGCGGTGCGATGTCAGCATGACGACATACTTGGTCGACATAGAAGACGGTGATCGCCGGTAACCAATCAGATACTCGGGAACGACATCATAATCGGAGATCGCGGCAATGTTGAGCTGCATCTGCAAGTCTTCGGCTCCTTGGGCTCCTGCGGCTCTGAGCGATGGGTCGTATCCCCCGGTTGCCGTAAGAACTGATCGCCTGATTAGCGGTGAACTTGCATTGCCAATAAAATTGTCAACCAGCAGCCAGTTGTGAACGTCCCCGCGAGCGAGAGTTGGCGGGGAGCATTCGATCACCAAATCATCATCATCGATGACCCGATACCATGCGTAGACAAGGCCGAGAGACGGCCGAGATTGGAAGAGGCCGTGCTGCTTCTCCAGCTTTGTCGGGTGCCACACATCATCCGCATCAAGCGGCGCTATAAATTCACTCTTCGCCGCATGAATTGCCAGGTTTCTGGCCACAGCAACCCCTTGGTTCTGCTGTCTCAGAAGAGAAATACGCGGATCACTTGTTGCAAATGTCTCGACGATCTCAGCGGTCCGGTCGGTCGACCCGTCATCGACCACTATGATCTCCAGCTGTTTGAAAGTTTGTGAGGCGGCCGACTGGATCGTGTTTCGGATAGTCTTTTCCGCATTGTAGGCAGGAATGATGACGGAAACGGCGGGTTGCATATCGAAAAAAACCTGCTTTTGATGAAGGATGAAAGAAAAGTGAGCGCCACCGGCCTAAATGCTAACATACTCGAGCGGGATAGTATCAAGCCGCGCCTCTCCCTAGCTACTTCAACGTCTGAGAACTCGCCCGATCTTTCGCACTTTCGGCGGCGACATGTGCCAATATGCTGGTTCCAAATCCGCCCAAACTTGTGATGCCTTCATGCTTTCTTTCATTCGCTCACCTCCGTGCCCGTGGCGTCGTGGTCTTATTGCGATCAGCTATATGCTTTGAACACTCACATGTTTGGCGTTTCTGCCGATCGGGATGGCATCCGCGAAGGGACATGAGCGTGGTTTTCGCGGTTCCCGCGGCTGGAGACCGATGGTGATCCCGCGCGTTCTCCTGCAGCTTGGTCGGCTGGTGCGGCGTCGACGCCTGCGCCGTGCTCCCATCATACTGATGTACCATCGCGTTGCAGACATCGCCGTCGATCCGTGGAGCCTGGCCGTCCATCCGGCGAGGTTCGACGAACAAATCGACGCGCTGACGCGGAGCCGGCAGGTGGTGCATTTGCATGAGCTGTTCGATGTCAACGCACGGGGAAAGCCAGGCAAACCGCTTGCGGTTGTCACGTTTGACGACGGCTATCACGACGTCTACAGCAACGCTCGCCCTATCCTGCAGCGTCACGACTGCCCGATGACGCTGTTTGTTGCGACGGGAGCAATCGGAAGCGGCAGGGAATTCTGGTGGGATGCGCTCACGCGCATCTGTCTTGAGACGTCTGAACTGCCTGACCAACTCGACATCACCATCGAGGGAGCCAGGCAGCACTGGCTTATCCCGAAGATGGTGGATCAGGCCGGCCGTGACAAAGTCTACCGGGAGGTATGGTCGGCGCTCCGAACACTGCCGTATGAGCGACAGAACGCGCACATCGAAGACATTGCGAAATGGGCGGGCGTTGGTCTCGACGCCAGGCCAGAGCACTGTATTATGACCCCCGGGGAGGTTGGTGACATCAGTGACGACCTGATCACGATCGGCGGTCATACGGTCAGTCATCCCACGCTTCCGGCCCATTCCTTCGCGACCCAGCTTCGCGAGATCGTCGACGGCCGTTCGGCCTGTGAGCAAATGACAGGAAAACGCGTCCTCTCTTTTGCATATCCATTCGGAGACCATGACGCTCTGTCGGTATCTGCCGTAAGGGAAGCGGGATTTGAGTTCGCATGCACGACGCGCGCCGGGTACGTTGCGCCCGAGGCAGACGTGCTGCGTTTGCCTCGATTGTATGTCGGCAACTGGTCAGGGGACGAATTCTTGCGAAAAATCGAGGATCATCTGTTCTGATGAACGCACAGCAGACTACCATCATCACCCCTCGACGCGGCTGGTTTGACCTCGATTTCTGGCACCTGTGGCGCTATCGCGATCTGCTGCTCCTGTTCGCGATGCGCGACATCAAAGTCCGCTACAAGCAGACCTTGCTTGGTCCGGCTTGGCTGATCCTGCAGCCCCTGGCGCTTACCGCAGCCTTGACCACCGTCATCAGCGGTATCGCGGGCATTTCAACCGGTGGCCATCCCGCGCCAATCTTTTATCTGACAGCGTTGGTGCTGTGGTCGTATTTTTCCCAAGTCGTCTCCACAGCGAGCCAGGTCTTCATTGCGAACGGTCATCTTTTCAGCAAGATCTACTTCCCGCGACTCGTCGTTCCCGTGTCGTCGCTGCTGTCGAACAGTGTGGCCCTGGCGATCCAGCTTGGCGTCGCATTGGCCTTCTTGCTCTGGTACCAGCTGACGGGAAAAGTGGACGGGTTGTCGTGGCGCCTCGCGTTCTTTCCGCTGGTGATCATCCAGGTCGCGGCATTCTCGTTGGCTGTTGGGCTTTGTCTAGGAGCGTCAACCGCGAAGTACCGCGATACAGCTCATATGACTCCCTTCCTCATTCAGATCTGGCTGTTCGTGACGCCGATCATCTTTCCTTTTTCGGCTATTCCCGAGCAGTACCGGACGCTGACCGGATTTCTGAATCCGCTCGCTGTCATAATTGATGAATGGCGCTGGTGCTTCTTCGGCACTTCGGCAGTCGGTGCGCCACAAATCGCGGCAGCGCTTGTCACGACCTCGGTCGTGCTGTTCATCGGCGTCGTGATCTTTCAACGCGTCGAACGAACGGCCATGGACATGCTGTGAAGAGAAATGATAACCCTTGCGGCCCCGTAGAGAGTGAAGGTCGCCTTTCGTCGGCCGCCGCGCATTCTGCACAATGGGCACGACGCCGATGCCATTGATCTCCGTCATCACGCCTTTCCTCAATGTCGAGCGGTTTCTTCCGGACGCGATCGAAAGCGTGCGCGCGCAAACCTTGATCGACTGGGAAATGCTTCTCATTGACGACGGATCATTCGACGGGAGCGTTGCAATCGCGGAGGCTGCAGCAACCGCAGATCCGCGAATCCGTTTCATTCGATCGAACGGCCGGCGTCGCGGCGCCGCCGCGGCGCGCAATGCCGGAATCGCGGCCGCGTCGGGCATGTTCTTCACGTTCCTGGATGGCGACGATATATTTGAGCCGGAAAAATTCGAGACGGAACTTGCGATCTTTGATGCGCATCCTCGCGCCAAGGTCCTTTACGGACCGACCCTGTGGTGGTTCCCCGATGAGCCTCACAGGAACTGGACCGACTCGATGCCACGCCAATCGGACCGTCTGCACATGCCGTCCGACCTGCTCGACCAGGTCATCGTGCGCCAGCGGGCTCATGTGCCGTGCATCTGCTCGATCATGGTTCGCCGCGAAGCTTTGGTAGCGGTGGGCGGCTTCGATGAGGCGTTCGAGCTCTACGAAGACCAGACCCTTCTAGTGAAGCTGCTGTTGCGCTATCCGGTGTTCGTTACATCCACGCCCACCGGCCGATACAGGCAGCACCTCGATTCGACATCGGCCAAGGCGACTGCTTCCGGCATCTACGATCCACTGCGCCCGCATGCTGCTCGCATCCGCTTCCTCGAATGGGTTGAGATGCATGCGTCGGCCTCGGGATTAATGACGCCGGAGTTGCAGCGGGCGCTCCGCTTCGCATTTGCGCACTATCCGGCCCAGCGTCGGCCCCTGACACTTCGCGATAGGTTTGACCTCGCCATCGAAGCCGCACGCCGGTTCGCTCCGCGGCTGACGCCACGCCGGTTCGCTCGGCGTCTGACGCCACGCCGCATCCTGTCGAAGGTGTTCAGGCTACTGACGAGAGCACGGAAGTAGTGGGCGGGACCGGGTGGCGCGGATTGGATCGCGACCGAGCCTGAGATGTCTGATATCAACGAACACCCGCCCGTTGCCTCTCTGCGAAGCTAAGGAGAATTTGGCTGTTTCATGATCGCAGTCGTCATAACAACTTACAACCACACTCGCTTTCTCGAGGAAGCCATTCAGAGCTGTCTTCGTCAAAGCCGGCCGATGGATGAAATTATTGTCGTCGACGACGGATCCACCGACAATCCGGCATCGGTTGTCGAGCGTCATCCGGGCGTGCGCCTGATCAGGCAGGACAATTGCGGGCTCGCGGCCGCCCGAAACACCGGACTAGCGGCTTCCAGATCCGATTACATCACCTTTCTGGACGCGGATGATCGTCTCCTTCCGAATGCCATTGAGACGGGCGTGCGAATGCTGGTTGCGCATCCAGATGCGGTTCTCGCTTACGGAGCTCATCGCTTCATCAATGGAAGCGGTGCGATCCAGTCAGACAACCATCACGTCGCGCTTGTTGAAGATCCTTATCTTCAGTTACTGCGGACGGGAAACTTCATTGCGATGCATGGGACCGTAGTTTATCGGCGGGAGAGGCTCGCGGCCATGGGCGGGTTCGACGTTTCAATGCGGTCCTGCGAAGACTATGAGCTATTCTTGCGAATCGCCCGGCGCGGTTCGATCGTAACGCACGACGATGTCGTCGCCGAGTATCGCATGCACGGCGACAACATGACGAAGAATCGATCGATGATGCTCGCTGCAGCATTGTCGGTGCTTGACAAGCAGCTAGCAGGTCCGGTTGACGACGATGTGCGTCTTGCAGTCCGCGATGGTAGGCGGTTCTGGAAGACCTACTATACCGGACAGTTGACTACTGATGCCTTGCGCGCGATCCGCGCCCAACCCGCCAAAGCGATTCGCATGCTGCGGCAGGCTTTGCAGATGTCGCCGCCGATCACGCTGCAAACGGCGGCATTTAAGATAACACGCAAGGTCGGCAGGCAGGTGCAACGGCTGCTCGGAGCTTCCGGCGCCGATTGGCGGGCTCCGCGCGTCGGTTCGGTGCGGTTTGGGGATTTCGCACGCACGATGCCGATGAGCCATTCATTTGGATATGATCGGGGCAAGCCAATAGATCGGTATTATATCGAGAATTTCCTACGATTGAATGCGGCCGACATACATGGCCGTGTGCTGGAAATCGGCGACAACAGCTACACGATGCATTTTGGCGGTGCTCATGTCGTCAAGAGCGACGTGCTGCATGTTGATCCCGATGATCCAAACGCGACCATCATAGGCGACCTGTCGCAGCCCGGAGTGCTGCCGTCAAACGCCTTCGACTGCATCATCCTCACGCAAACACTTCATCTGATCTACGACATGTCGGCCGCGGTCGCTGCACTGGCCGAAGCGCTCAAGCCCGGGGGCGTGCTGCTGCTAACTGTTCCTGGCATCACCCCGGTCGATCGCGGCGAGTGGGGCAGCACGTGGTTCTGGTCATTGACGCAGGCGGCGTTGGCGAAGTTGCTTGCGAAATCCTTCAGCACGGCGAACATGGCGCTCGAAACCCACGGCAACGTCTTTGCGGCAGTTTGTTTTCTTCAGGGACTCGCCAAGGAAGAAGTTTCTGACCAGAAGCTCGACGTCCGGGATACCGCCTATCCTATCGTTGTCACGGCGCGCGTCGTGAAGGACGGGCTGACCGCGGATCAACCCGGCAGTCGAACCGCAGATGTTACGGCTTGAGATCGATGACAGAATTGCCAGCCGTTGAGGTCCGAGGACTTTCCAAGCGCTACCGGCGCGGCGCGATCGGCGTGCGCTCATTGCGTGAGGAGGTCGAACAACTTGTCGCGCGTTTGCGCTCGCGGGAAGCCAAAGCTTCCCTCAACGAATTCTTCGCCATCAAGAACATCACATTTTCCGTTCCGACTGGCACCGTGTGCGGTATCATCGGACGCAACGGCTCGGGAAAGACCACGCTGCTCAAGGTTTTGACCTCGATCACGGCTCCGGATGAGGGCGAGGCAGTGATGCGAGGTCGGATCGGAAGCTTGCTGGAGGTAGGGGCCGGATTCCATCCGGATCTCGACGGGATCGAGAACATCTACCTCAACGGCGCGATCCTCGGCATGAGTAAAGCCGAGATCACGCGTAAGCTAGACCGGATCATCGAATTTGCCGATATCGGCAGCTTTCTCGAAACGCCGGTCAAGCGTTATTCGTCCGGCATGTATGTTCGGCTTGCCTTCGCGATCGCTGCTCATCTGGAGCCGGAGATTCTCGTCGTCGACGAGGTGCTTGCTGTCGGCGATGCTGAATTTCAAAGGAAATGTCTCGGCACGATGAAGAACGTCGCGGGTGAAGGTCGGACCGTGCTGTTTGTGAGCCACAACCTGGCCATGGTTCGGCAGCATTGCACAAAAGCGATTTATCTGGACCGCGGCCTTCTGAAGGATTTTGGCGAGGCATCATCGATCATCGATGCGTACCTGTCGAACACCGCCCCGAGCAGCAACGGATCCGAGCGCGTTGGCGATGATGACCTCTGGATGCAGGTGGCTATTGTGTATCCGGGTACGCGCGAGCGCTGCAGCCAGCTCAAGTTTGGCGGCGATTACGATTTTGTGCTGAAGCTGGGCGCGAGGAATTCGTATCACCGAAGCGTGGTTGCTATCAAGATTTTTGATCAGGAAGGCAACTTGATCTCTGTGCTCGAAAGCCTCGCGGAAGGTGTTGGTCAATTTGACATAGTAGGGCAGGCCAAGGTCGTATTTAGCGTGCGATCGTTGGGATTGTTGCCTGGCACTTATAGCGCTGGAGCGGCTCTCTTTTCGTGGGGAGAGGATAACGCGGGCCTCGACAGCGAGAACTTGCTAACGTTCGACGTTGTTGCAGCAACAGTCAATGACTCATATTGGCCATATCAGAAAGAGCACGGGATTGTGCGACTGTCGCATTCTGCCCAGTTGCTTAAGGTGGATTGAAGGCGCGTGAAGAGACGTCCTGGCGAATAAATCTTCGGTGTAGGTCAATCCGTCGACCGCGCGACCGCAACGCTGAAATCGCGCGCGCCCTGCAAAGACTGAAGGACAACCCGGGCTTGCGGGAACGCCTGGGTCGGGCATCGCGAAAACGGATAATTAGTTCCGAAAAATTTTAACGGAATCTTTGACCGCGCTGTCCCAGAATAGACGGCGCGGTCAAACCCCCAAACGGGCGGCGCTGGCGGCTCCGGCAATTCGCCATCCCGCGCCACTGTCGAGCCGCTACCACACTCCTTCAAAATACCAGCATCGGTTGAATCAACTGTTACCGCACGTGCTTGACGGTGCGTTTCCCAGTCCTTAGACTTTGATGGAACAGGGCCTTACTTCGTCCGGACCCCATCGTTCGATGGGAGAACCAACTGCGCTGGCGATCGACGGCTTAGCTTAAAAGCGCGGGTAAGCCGCAGTCGGCACTGCAAATCCGCTGTCCGACGCATAGAGCGCCACGCCCTTGGTGATGCGAACTTCATCCAGCCAGCCGTTCATATCTACGCCTCCAGCCGCCGCATTTTGAGCGTCGCCGGCACCGTGAAGAACCACTCCAAAGCGCCCCCAATCGAGCCATCTTGCCCATGATCCCGCGGGAATTGTCATCAAGCACCGCAAATCTGATAAAACGCCTCGATTGTGAACTGGCCGGAACCAAATTGCAGGCCAGCGCCGTTAGGTACTGGTGTTCCGGTCTCCGGCACCGTCGAAAAGGACAGAACTCGCCCCAAATTTGGACTGCGACGTGTCTAGTTGCGCGTTGCCGACGCAGGTGAGTGACCTAGCGAACGAGTTCTCGTCGGTCGAAGTTGTTGCCCCATCGGCCCCCATCGAAACCGCAGAGCAAGCCAACGCTGGAGAAGCTCGGAACAGCGACCGTCACGTTGATGCTGAAAAAAGCAAGATCAGCGGTGGCGTGTTTGCTCGACGGAATCGACTGGCGCAATCCACGTTGGACGCAGCGCTCGGCGAAGGCCGGTTAAGTTCGGCTAGGAGTGTTTCTGCTGGGATTTGGGCGCTGGACGTGGTAGCTTTGGCCATGTCCGAAACCCCCGCCGAGGTCGCTCTTCTCCGTGCTCGACTGGCTGCCTCCGAGGTCCGCTCCCGAACGGAGGTCGAGTTGGCCGAGGCGCGCGCGGTGGTCTCGACCTCCAAGGCGATGATCGCGCATCTCAGGCTGGAGATCGCCAAACTCCGCCGCGAGCAGTATGGCCCAACTCCGACATCGACCCGAGGGCCTGGCTCGCGGATGTGCTAGCCCGTATGCCGAACCTGCCCGTCTCGCGCCTGCTGGAGTTGCTTCCGTGGAAGTGGGCGCTCGGGACCGGGTACACCTCGGCTGTGCTCGTTGAGGCGGTGGCTGCGCATGATGCTTAACCTTGATTGGTCCAATAGCACATGGTGGCGAGATGACCCAACCTACGAAAGTTGGCCCCAAGCGTATCCTATCGGCCCTTCAAGGCCGTGGTGCACGAGTGGCAACGAAATTACATCTTACTCTTCTCTCCACGTTCTACGTGGCGCGCCAGACGTTATCAAGAAATGCCGATGCAAAGGCGAGACTGGGCAACAAGGCTAAGTGGACTATCGGCCTCCTCAACGAGCGTGATTGGCACGAGTCGTACCATTCCAGTGAGCCGGAGGCTGCTCAATTCCAAGTCGAGGCTCAGAACCCAGAGTGTCCCATATGGGATCCGATGATCACAAAATATTTATCGACAGAATCTCGTACCGACATTGCCATCATCGATGTCGGGGCCGGGGCAATCACCCAAGTTGGGTATACGCATCCCGGTAAGAACATATCCATCACGCCTGTCGACCCCCTCGCTGATCACTACGCTAGCGTGCTGCGCAAGAGGGGCGTCAAGCTGCCGTTCCCGACGATTAAGGGTGAGGGCGAGACGCTACTGAGCCAGTTTTCGCGGGCTAGCTTTGACATTGCATATGCGAGAAATTCTCTCGACCACACCTATGACCCAGTAGCCACGATCGCGAATATGCTCGAACTTGTCAGAGACGATGGCGTGGTTTTGCTCCGCCATTACCGAAATGAAGCCGAGGGCGGCGAATACCGAGGGCTGCACCAGTGGAACTTTGATTGCAAAGATGACCGGTTCGTCATCTGGAACAAGGACACGCATGTGCTTGTTGACAAAGTTCTCGGCCCGAATGCCAAAGTCTCATGTTCCGTTCATTTTGCACGAAAGGGAGAGTGGCGTGACGAAATCCTAGTCATGATTACAAAGGCTGCTTGAACCACCCTGGGTGAGAGGGAGGCTTGTTGGTTTAAGTCAGATAGAGGAAAATTTCTCGCTTACCGCAGTCGCCGCCGCCCTCGATTGCTTGTTGACCAGGCGGTAGGGCTCTTCGGCAAAAAAAGATCCTCACAACCGGCGGCGATACCAGGCCAGCGCCGTTTCGACGATACGGTCGATTCCGGATTGCTCAGGCATCCAGCCGAGTTCCCGGCTCGCCTTGCCGGCCGCGGCGACAAGCGCGGGCGGGTCGCCTGTCCTGCGCGGACCGTAGGCCACAGGAAGGCGCGTTCCCGAAGCCCGGCTCACCGCATCGGCCAACTCGTTCACCGTCGTTCCGGTTCCGGTGCCGAGATTGTAAACATGGACTCCCGGATCGCGCAAAAGCTTCTCCCCAGCCAGAACGTGAGCACGGGCGAGATCGGTGACGTGGACATAGTCCCGCACCGCAGTTCCGTCCCTTGTGTCGAAGTCGGCGCCATTAATGGTAAAAACCCGGCCCGACCTGATCGCCGCCTCGATAGCGAGCGGAATGACATGCGTTTCCGGTTCATGCCGCTCACCGACCTCGCCGTCTGGATCACATCCGGCCGCGTTGAAATACCGCAGCACAACCGCGTTGAGGCCATGGGCATCGGAAAGATTGTCCACCATTCGCTCTATGATGAATTTCGACCACCCATAAGGATTGATGGGAGACTGCGGATGCGTTTCGTCGATCGGAGAACGAACGGGGACGCCGTAAGACGCGCAGGTGCTCGACAAGATCAGCTTGTCGACACCGGCCTTCAGCATTTCCTCGAGCAAGACCAGCGTCCCAAAACTGTTGTTTCGGTAGTAGAGTTCCGGGCGCTCGACGGACTCGCCGACATAGGCGTAAGCGGCGAAATGCGCCACCACATCCGGCCGATAACGGTGCAGCGCTGCTGCCACCGCTGCAGCGTCGCAAATATCGCCATCGACAAGCGGTCCCCATTTGACCGCGTCGCGCCAGCCGCGCGAGAGGTTGTCATACGCAATGACCGACCAACCGGCACCGGCGAATGCCTTGCAACAGTGTGAGCCGATATAGCCCGCCCCGCCAGTGACCAACACTGTTTTCATTCGGCTGCAGCGGTCCGAGCGGATCCCGATGAGACCAAGCCTTCGAAATAGGCGATGGTCGTGGCGAGACCGTCGCGCAATGCGATCCTTGGCTTCCAGTTGAGCTCGCGCAAGGCACACCCGATGTCGGGCTGCCGCTGCCTTGGGTCATCGACGGGCAAAGGTAATAACCTGATCTCGGATCGGCTTCCGGTAAGTTCGATCACGAGATTGGCAAGTTCGAGCATCGTGAATTCGACCGGGTTGCCGAGATTCATCGGGCCGGTAACATCGTCGGCCGTGTGCATCAGGCGAACCAGACCGTCGATGAGATCATCGACGTAGCAAAATGAGCGTGTCTGCTCGCCGGTGCCGTACACGGTTATCGGCTTGTTTTGCAGTGCCTGCATGATGAAATTGGAAATGACGCGGCCGTCGTCCGGACGCATCCTCGGACCGTAAGTGTTGAAGATCCGCGCTACCTTGATCCGCAGCCTGTGCTGCCGCCAATAGTCGAAAAACAGGGTTTCGGCACACCGCTTGCCTTCGTCGTAACAGGAACGGGGACCTATCGGGTTTACCCTGCCCCAATAGTCCTCGGTCTGCGGGTGAATCTCGGGATCGCCATAGACTTCAGACGTGGACGCCTGAAGGATCTTTGCGCGAATCCGCTTGGCGAGTCCCAGCATGTTGATGGCCCCATGGACGTTCGTCTTTGTCGTCTGGACCGGATCGAACTGATAGTGAACCGGGCTTGCCGGGCAAGCAAGGTTGTATATTTCATCAACTTCTACGTAGAGCGGAAATGTCACGTCGTGGCGAATGATCTCAAAGGATCTGTTGTCGAGCAAATGCGCGACGTTTCTCCGACTTCCTGTGAAGAAATTGTCAACGCATACAACCTCGTGGCCTTCAGCAAGCAACCGCTCGCATAAGAACGATCCCAGAAAACCTGCGCCCCCTGTCACCAAGACTCGCTTTGCCTGCTGCATATTTGGGATCCTCACGCCAGTTCTTCACGCAATCGAATGCGCAAAGCCCTAGGGCGAGGATAGGAAAAAAATGCTGCGCCGAAAACACAAAATGTTAACGGACCTGAAATAGTCGCGTGAGGTATGCGCAAAAATACGCGAAAAAACCATTCGTTCGTCCGTTTTGACGGTTTCGTCCGAACGTCGGCTTGCCGGCAATCGGCATTTGGACCTGAACGCGCTGCGCCGCAGCATGATCGATTGTTATTAAGGGAGATGGGTCTTGCACAGTCTTGACCCGGCTACTATCCGCCGATGAACGCGTCGCGACTGGGGGTCAAAAGCTGACATATGCGATGTCCACTTTCGACCCCCTGCGTCCTCTCTCCGCTACGCCGGTTGCAACTCCCTGCGCGGCAGCCGCGGGAAGGCGATCGCCACCGCCACCGCGCCGAGCCCGACAAGGGCCGAGCCGATGAACAGCCAGGAATAGCTGGCATAGGCATCGAACACCATGCCGCCGGCGAGCGGGCCGAAGGCCATGCCGATGCTGGACAGCATGGTGACGGCACCAAACACCGTGCCGAGGATGCGCTGGCCGAAATATTCGCGCGCCAGCACCGCATAGAGCGGCATCACGCCGCCATAGGTGGCGCCGAAGATGACGGCGAGCGTGTAGAATTGACCAAGCTCGCTGACCGCAAGATAGGCTGCGATGACCACGGACTGTATCGCCAGACCGGTAATCAGCACCGGCTTGACCCCCAGCCGGTCGGCAAGCACGCCGTATAGAAGCCTGCCGCCTAAGCCCGCCAGGCCCTCGATGCTGTAGATGCTGACCGCCGCCATCGGCGCTATGCCGCACAGCATGGCATAGCTGACCATGTGAAAGATCGGTCCGGAATGCGCCGCGCAGCAGGCAAAGAAGGTCAGTGCCAAAACGATGAATTGCGGCGAGCGCAGCGCCTGTGGAACCGACATGCCGGTATCGTTGGCGGCAATATCGGCGGCGGCGTCTTCAGCGGCAGGCTTGGGCGGCTGGCGCACCAGCAATGCGGCCGGCACCAGCAGCGCCCATGCCGCGACGCCGATGACGAACATGGCGGTGCGCCAGTCATAGGCCGTGATCAGCCATTGCGCGAAGGGCGAGATCGTCATCGGCGCCACGCCCATGCCCGCCGAGACCAGGGAAACGGCCAAGCTGCGATTGGTGTCGAACCAAGCGACGGTCAGCGCGATCATCGGCGCGAAGAAGGCGCTTGCCGCGAGGCCGACGAGCACGCCATAGGTGATCTGGAAGACAAGCAGCGAGCCGGTGCGGCTGGCCAGCACCAGCGCCAGCCCGAGCAGCAACGCACCTGTCATCACCACGATGCGGGCGCCGTAGCGATCGTAAATGGCGCCCCAGGCGAAGCCGCCGAGGCCCATTACCAGGAAGTTCAGCGTCATAGCGCTCGATATGCCGGCGCGCGACCAATCTGTGTCGAGCGCCATCGGTTCGAGGAAGATCGCCAGCGAGAACATCGCCCCGAGGGCGACACAGGTCATCACAGCACCTGCCGCCACGATGACCCAACGATAGGAAAGGCTCATACTTTTCTCCCGAGATCGTTTGGACACGGCGCGACTTCTTTCAAGCTTCGTCACACCGCTTGCGTCCGAAGGACGATGACGACATTTCGAATCCTACAATCCGGTTGCATTTTTTATCCAGTCAGGAAATCGCGCCATTCAATTGCTCCATTGCATTGACCGTGCACCGTCCTGAGCTAGATTTCCAACCTGGCGATCAGGAGCTGTCAGGCATGGAACTTCATCGCGGCCGTCTCATCGACCACGTCCAGCTGGTGGTCAGGGATCTCAAGGCCAGCCGCCGCTTCTACGAGGCGGTTTTCAAGGTGCTCGATATTCCGATCGGCGGCAGCGCCGAGGATTATTTCTGGGCCGACGAGCTGTTCGTCTCCAGCATCGACAGCCGGGCGGCCAGCGGGCAACTGACGGGGCGCCACCACCTTGCCTTCCAGGCCAGTGACCGCGCGATGGTCGACGCCTTCTACAGAGCCGGCCTCGACGCCGGCGGCGCGGACAACGGCGCGCCGGGTGAGCGGCAGCACTACCATCCCGGCTACTATGCCGCCTTCCTGCTCGATCCCGACGGCAACAACATAGAGGCCGTCTTTCACGGGCCGGCCAACCGCAGCGCCGCTTCGGTGGAGATTACGTTTTAGCTCGATGACAGGTATTCTCGTTACGTCGCGCCGCGCCAGCACTTGATATTCAACTTCAACGCAGCGACGCTCAAAGGCTACCGCATGGCCATCGACGAAGCGCCGCTGTCTTTGCCACGGAGCTCCCGCCCTATCGCGTCAGCGCCGCCATCCGGCCCGCCAGGAACTCGACGAACAGCCGGGCGCGGACCGGTAGCTGTCGCCCATACGCATGGACGATGTGCACCGGCATAGTCGGCATCGCCACCTCGGGCAGAATGCGGACCAGACGGCCGGTGTCGAGATCGTCCTGCACGGCAAACTGCATCAGATGCGCGATGCCGGCTCCGGCCAGCGCCGCTTGCCGGATGGCGCCGCCGTCGTCCGTATCGAGCCGCCCGTTCGGCACGATCACCGCGCCGTCGGCGAAGGTGACCGGATAAGGCCGCCCGGCCATCTGATAGCGGACGGAGTCGTGGCTCTGCAACGCCTCGACCGATGCCGGCCGGCCGCGCCGTTCGACATAGGCCGGCGAGGCCACCAGCACGATCGGCAGATTGGCGATTTTGCGCGCGGGGAGCCCGGTGTCCGACAGCGTCCCCATGCGCACCGCTACATCATAACCTTCGCGGATCAGGTCGGCGTGACGGTCGGTGACGCTGAGCTCGAGTTTCAGTTCGCCGTGCTGCGCCAGGAATGCTTGTGCCCATGAGGCAATCAGGCCGCGCCCGAGTTCGACGGATGCCGTGACGCGCAGCAGGCCGCGCGCGGTATCCGCCATCTGGACGATGTCCTCGGCATCGTCCAGCGCTCTGAGCAAAGGCGCGACCCGCTCGTAATAGGCGAGGCCTTCGCTGGTCAGTGCCAGCCGGCGCGTCGAGCGCTGGATCAGCCGCACGCCCAGCCGCCGCTCGAGCCGCGCCACGCTCTTCGACACCGCCGACGGGCTGGAGCCGACCAGCCGGCTGGCGGCATGGAACGAGCCGGCATCGACCGTGCGCACGAAGGCGACGAGACCGGCGGTCTTTTCGAGGATGGTGGTCATTCAAGAATTCCAGGCACGAAAGAACCGATCGAGGTGATCCTAAATACGCTATCCGATCACCATTAAATACCGCTCATCATCGACAAAGGAGAGATTTGATGAGCAAGCTGAACGGCAAGGTCGCCATCGTCACCGGCGCCTCCAAGGGTATCGGCGCCGGCATCGCCAAGGGTCTTGCGGCGGCCGGTGCCGCCGTGGTCGTCAACTATGCCTCGTCGAGGGAAGGTGCGGACCGCGTCGTTGCCGAGATCAAGGACGCAGGCGGCCGAGCCGTTGCCGTCCATGGCGACGTGTCGCAAGTGGCCGACGTGCGCCGCCTGTTCGAGGCCGCCAAATCGTCGTTCGGCGCGGTGGACATCCTGGTCAACAATGCCGGCGTCTTCGCATTCGAGCCGCTGGAAGCGGTGACCGAGGCCGAATTCCACCGTGAGTTCGACACCAATGTGCTGGGCACCATCCTGACCATCCGGGAAGCGGTGAACCATTTCGGCGCCGGAGGCGGCAGCGTCATCAACATAAGCTCGGTCGCCAGCCTCAACCCGCAGCCGAACTCGCTGGTCTACGCCGCCACCAAGGGCGCAGTGGATTCGATCACGCTCTCCATGTCGAGAGAGCTCGGCGCCCGCAACATCCGCGTCAACGCCATCGCGCCTGGCGGCGTCGACACCGAAGGCCTGCAGCGGATCGGCATCGTCGGCAGCGAGTTCGAGAAGCAGGTCATCGCCATGACCCCGCTCGGCCGCTTCGGCCAGCCCGACGACATCGCCCGCATCGCGGTGTTCCTCGCCTCCGACGACGCATCCTGGCTGACCGGCGAGCGCATCACCGCCTCGGGGGGCTGGCGGTAGGCATCTGATCACACCGGCAAGAGGGCGTTCGGCTTGACGTCGGCGATGGAGGCGAAAGTGTGCGTTTCGCGCACGCCGGGCAGAGGCAGGATGACCCGCTGCAGGAAATCCTGGAACACCGCCATATCAGCGATCCGCGCCTTGACCAGATAATCGAAACCGCCAACCACCATATGGCACTCCAGAACCTCCGGAGCTTTCGCCACGGCTTCGGCGAAGCGGTCAAAGACATGCGGCGCCGTGTGGTCAAGCCGGACCTCGATGAACACCAGCGTTCCCCGGCCGACCTTGCGCGGATCAAGCATGGCCCTAACCGCGGTGATGAACCCGTCGCGGAAAAGGCGTTTCACCCGCTGGCTCGTTCCGGTCGGCGACAGCCCGATACGCCCGGCAAGATCAAGCGTCGTCCGGCGCCCGTCTTCCTGCAGCAGCCGGAGCAGACTGCGGTCTATCTGGTCGAGGTCGTCCATTTTCACAATCCACTCTATCTCAGGGATTTGTGTGCTGATTTCACGCAGAGATGTCAAAATCAACGTATTTCATCACATAAAACCTCGCAATAGCCTGCGCTTCCCTCACCCACTCAAAGCAAACGTGGTGAGCCGATTTCGACAAACAAAAGGAGTGCAAGATGACCAAGGAAGCGTTCAGCCCAGCCGGCAGGAGTGCGGCGGAAATCAGCAAGGGAGCGACCGAGATCCTGGTGCTGAGCGAAGTCGACGTGATGGCGTGCATCGATCTCAGCCAGCTTCTCGATGTTCTGGAAGACGGCTTCAAGGCGCTGTCACAAGGCAAGGTCGTCAATCCACCCCGACCACAGCTCGATATCCCCGGGGCCGGCTACAGCCTCGCCATGCCGGCCTGGATGGAGGGCATGAACCTGACCGTCAAGATCGTCAACGTCTTCGAAGGCAATTTGGCCAAGACCCTGCCCAGCCACCTCGCCACCATCAGCCTGTTCGATCCGCTGTCCGGCCTGCCGGTCTGCATCATGGACGGCACCTTCATAACCGCGGTGCGAACCTCCGGCTCCGCCGTGCTGTCGGTGCGCGCGCTCGCGCGCCGGGACGCCAGGATAGCGACAGTGGTCGGCGCCGGCGTGCAGGCCAACCAGCACCTGCATCTGTTGCCGCTGGTGCGCGACTTTGCCGAAATCCGGGTCGCTTCGAAGAGCTTCGACGATGCGGCAGCGCTTGCCCGGCTGCATCCGTCGGTGGTGGCGGTCGCCGACCTCGAGGCGGCAGTGCGCAGTTCCGACGTGGTGTGCCTGGCGACGCATTCCTACGAGCCGGTGATCGAGGCAGACTGGGTTCGGCCGGGCACGCACGTGTCGTCGGTCGGGGTGGCACCACCCGGCGGTGAAATGCCGATCGAGCTCATCGGCAAATCCAGTCTTTTTGTCGAGACCAGGGATGCGTTCGAACCGACCCCGGTCGGTTCTTGCGAGCTTGCCGGCTTCGACCCGGATTTCGGCACCGAGCTTGGCGCCATGCTGCTCGACCGCGCGCCGGGCCGCGTTTCGGATCAACAGATCACCACCTACAAGGCGATGGGCATTGCCATGGAAGACATGGTCGCCGCCGATCTCGCCTATCGTTGCGCCAAGCGTCTGCACAAGGGAAAGCTCATCGTGCTGTAGGCGTGCCGCGAGCCAGGCGGGATCGACGTTGCTGACAATGGCGCTTTCGCGGAAGCGGCCGGGCTAAAGGGCGGTCCCTCAGGCCGGCTCGCGCTTCAGCGCCTGCGCCATGCAGTGAATGCCGCCGCCGGTCTTCAATATCTCGCTCATGTCGATCGCCGCCACTTCGAAGCCGCGCGCCTTGAGCTGGCCGATCAGTGTCTGGCTGGATGTCGGCGCGATCACCCGGTCCTTGCCCAGCGACATGAAGTTGCAGCCGAGCGCCATCGTGTCCTGGAACGGCACGTCGATGATCTCGTGGCCCTTGCCCTTCAACCAGTCGACGATGCCCGGCTCGGTGCAGGCGAGGCAGACGGCGGTCAGTTTCTCGGCGATCGGCACCACCATCAGATCGATATGGACATAATATTCGTCGATGAAGGCGATGCGGGTTTCCCAGCCCTCCTTGTCGAACCAGGCCTGGACCTGGCAAGCGCCCTCCTCCTGGGTGCGTGCGCCGCCGCAGCCGATCAGCACCACGCCGTCCTCGATGACGTTGAAGTCGCCGCCCTCGAAAGTGCCCGCGGTGACCATGTCGTAGATCGGGATGCCGAGCTTCTCATAGGTGCGGATCGCCGCATAGTTCTCGCCGCGCCGCCACCATTGGGACATCGCGGTGATGATGGCGCCATACGGCGTCATGACGCTGGAATCGCGCGAATAGACCTGCATCGGCAGCTCCGACGTCGGCTCGTGCCAGTGGATGTTGACGCCGAAATGTTCGTAAGCAGCGACCAGATCCTTGTGCTGCGCCTGCGCGATCTGGACGTTGCACGGCGCCTCGCGCAGATGTTTGCGCGACAACGAGCTGGTCGAGAGGTGGCGCAGGAAATTCGGCGAGCCGAGCAGCACGTCGGTCAGGACATCGGTCTCGTTGGCAAAGCCCCAGGCGGTCAGCGGCTTGGTGCCGCCGGCCGGATTGCGGCGCTGCAGTGAAAACGGTTCTGCTACGATGCGGTCATGAACGGTCATGGGGTTCTCCTGGCTTCGAGTGATCACGCGGCTTGCGGTTTGCTTGGTATCCACCAGTCCCGTCCGCGCGGGGTGGTGACATATTCCGGCCAGCGGAAATGGATCGGCGGTTCGTAGTCGCAAAGCGGTGCCAGCCAAGTGCTGCCACCAATGCCGCCGCCGGTGCGGGCGACGAATTCGTCCATCGCCGCGTCGCGGGCCGCCTTGTCTTCGAGCAGGCGAAGTGCTGCCAACGCGATCGTCTTCGCGGCGCAGGTAACCATCGGATCGATGGTGGCGGAAATGCCGCCCAGCGCGTTCATCGCCCAGGACGGATACGCCTGGCCGTTCTCGGACCGCAGCGCCGGCCGGGCGACATAGAACCGCGCCGTCGGCGTCTGCCACGACATGTCGGTGTAATCGTCGGAGGTGGAATTCAGCTGCGACGGCGGCAAGTCGCGGCGCAGCATCGCCTCCGCCTCCTCAGGCGCAATCAGCTGCTCCAACTCGGCGATAAACGGCTCGTCGCTCGCCGCGCCGCCGGCATTGACCTGGATTTCGCGGGCAATCGCCTTGGCCGCCTCGTCCCAGCGCGGCGGCCCGACCGTCGACAGCGCGTCGTAGGCAATACCGGCCATGGCATGATTGGCAAGCCCCGGCCGCGACTTCGACACCCAGTGCCGCTCATGGCGGCAGCCGCTCATCTTCGCGGCGGCCTCCGCGTTGCGGTCGAGCACGGCGGTGACCTGCTCGGCCATGGCAATCGTCGGCACGCGGATCATGTACTGGATCTCGGCCAGACCCGCCGGCAGATTGTCGGCGGTCGCCTGTCCCGCGGTCAGGATCGCCTCGCTGATCGACCAGCCGCCCTGATGCGGCAGCATGGAATCACGCAGCGCCTTGGACGCCATGTACATCATGACAAGCGCGTCGTTGGCGCCGGGCGCCCTGACCGCCGAATGCGCCTGCGGAATCGGCGCTCCATCGCTTGCGCGAACCCAATTTTCGGGTTCGTCGCACACAAAGCGATAGATCATCGCATAGGCCGCGCCGCAATGCGTGTCCCAGCGCGCCGTGTTGCAGAGCGGCAGCATGTAAAAGGGATGGAAGGAGATCATGCCGGCGAGGCCATCGTAGTAGCCTTTTGCGGCATGGATCGGCTTCGACCCCCGCACCTTCTCCGCCGGCTCGCCGGTGAAGCGCAGCGTGCCCGATATGCCGTGGCGCTGCATCGCCGCCTTGGTCGCCAAAAGCCCGCCCAAGCTGGCAACGCCGAGACCGGAGTGCGGATCGGTGTGGCCGCCGGCCTCAGCGCCGAGCCCAGGGCGCGGGCGCTTGACGGTCGCCGCGTCCTGGCAATTGCCCGGCACCGCGTCATACTCGGCATACATGCCGAGCGTCGGCCCGGCGCCGTTGGTCCAGTGGGCGCAAAGGGCGGTCGGCATCCCGCCGGAGCCTTCCTCGACCGAAAAGCCCTCGTGCTTCAGACGCTCGACATACCAGGCGGCCGACTGGTATTCGCGCCAGGCGGTCTCGCCGAAATCGAAGATCGTCCGCGTCCATGCCGACAGCGACGGCTGGATGTCGTCCAGACAGGCAAGCGCGGTCGCTTGAGCCGAGTTCGTCACCGGATCCTCCATCGGTCAAAGAAAGCAGTGAAGCGCCTCGCCAAAAAGTGATATGTTTTCCCGGCTCATGCAAATTCGGTTCACCTCTTGAGAATTCCCTCGACTCAGGCGCTGCGCGCCCTCGACAGTTTCGCCCGCCACGGCAGCGTCTGGCGCGCCGCCGACGAACTGCATCTGACCCGCAGCGCGGTCAGTCATCAATTGCGGCTGCTCGAACGCGATCTCGGCTTCGACCTGCTCGAGCGCATCGGCAAGGGCGTGGCGCTGACGCCGCGCGGCCAGCGTTACGCCAGCGACGTACGCAAGGCGCTGACGGTGCTCGGCGATGCGGTAACGCGCCATGCCGGCACCGGCGTCGGCGGCTCGTTCAGCGTCAGCTGCACGCCGGGCTTCGCCTCGCTGTTCCTGTGCACGCACATTGGCGAATTCCGGCAGATGTACCCCGATGTCGCGCTGCGCATCCTGACGCCGCGGCGGCTGGACGACGTCAGCAATGCCGAGGCCGACGCCTTCATCGCCTTCGGCGTCGGCAACTGGCCGAACCGGGCGGTCGAGCTGTTGTGCGAGATCTCGTTCACGCCGCTGTGCAGTCCGACGCTGCTCAACAAGATCGGCGGGTTTTCCAGGCCGGCCGACGTGCTGCGCGCCAACCTCCTGCATCTCGGCGATACCGAGGACTGGGCGCGCTGGCTGGCGCTGTCGAAGGTCGAGAATCCCGACACCGAGGGCGGCATCTTCTTTTCCGACATGAACCTGGTCTTTTCGGCCGCCATCGCCGGCCAGGGCATCGCCATGGGCGACGAGCTGACCAGCCGCCGGGCGCTGAGCGAAGGCCGGCTGGTGCGCCCCTTCGACATCGCAATCAGTTCGCCACGCTCGTATTTTCTCGTTTCCGAACATGCCAAGGCGGCGCATCCGGTGCTGGAGGCGTTCGGGAGGTGGCTGAGGTCGAAACTGTCGGAGATTAGCTAATGTCCCCCCTCGAGGGGAGATGTCGCCGAAGGCGACAGAGGGGGTCGCCGCGCGTGAAGTCCCAACCTCCATCCGCAGCAGCGGGCCGAGCCCAGTCGGACCGACCCCCCTGGCCGCTTTGCGGCCATCTCCCCCAAAAGGGGGAGATTGGCGCCATAGATGAATCAAATTTGCCGGTCAGGCGAAAACTATTCGGTTGCGGTGAGCCGCCGCCCTGCCTACGATTTCAATCAGCATTGAGGACAAGGCAGGATGCAGCAACCCGGCCGTGCCGCAGAGATCAAGGCAATCGGGATCGGCAAGAGCTTCGGCTCGTTCCGTGCGCTGGACGACCTGACGCTCGATATCGGCCGCGGTGAGTTCCTGACCCTGCTCGGGCCATCGGGTTCGGGCAAGACCACCTTCCTGATGATCCTTGCCGGTTTCGTGCAGCCGACCGACGGCCGCCTTTACAGCGACGGCGTCGATATCACCGAGCGGCCGGCCGAGCAGCGTGCCGCCGGCATGGTGTTCCAAGGCTATGCCCTGTTCCCGCATATGAGCGTCGAGGCCAACATCGCCTTCCCGCTCAAGGTGCGCAAGAAGTCGGCGGCCGAGATCAAGCGTCGCGTCGGTGAGATGGTCGAGCGCGTCGGGCTGAAGGGCCACGAGAAGAAACTGCCGTCGCAATTGTCCGGCGGCCAGCAGCAGCGCGTGGCGCTGGCCCGCGCACTGGTGTTCGAGCCGGGTGTGCTTTTGCTCGACGAGCCGTTCTCGGCGCTCGACAAGGGCCTGCGCGGCCAGATGCAGGCCGAGATGAAGCGGCTGCACCAGGAAACCGGCACCACCTTCGTCTTCGTCACCCATGACCAGAGTGAGGCGCTGGCGCTGTCGTCGCGCGTCGCCATCTTCAACCACGGCAAGTTGCTGCAGGTCGGGGCGCCTGACGAGGTCTACGACCGGCCGGCCAACCGCTTCGTCGCCGAGTTCCTTGGCGAGATCAACATGCTGCCGCTGAAGGGCGTTCGCAACGCCGACAACGGCGCCACCGGCCTGTGCGAAGACCGCACCATCACCCTGCGCGGCAATGCAAGCGCCGTCGGCAGCAACGCCATCCTGGCGATCCGGCCCGAATACATGTCGATCGCCCCCGAAGCGACAGCCGGCGAGAACGGCATCGCCGCGACTGCGGTCGCCTCGACCTATCTCGGCGCTGCGACGCGGCTCGATCTCACGACGCGCCAAGGTGCCAAGGTGACGGTCTCGGTGCCGAACGAGGTCGCCGCTTCGGCACTCAGCAAGGGCAATTCCGTATGGCTGACATGGCCTGCGGAAAAAGGTTTCCTCCTTCCGGACGGAGGACAATGACGATCGGCGTGGCGGAGCTGAAGTTCGCCAGGCCGGCTTTCGGGAAATATCAACGACAAAAAGGGGAACTGACATGACAAACAATTCAGAGATGAGCGAAACCAGGAAACACGCCATCGAGACACTGTCTGCCAGGGCGGTGCGCGGCGAGATCTCGCGCCGGCAGTTCACGCAGCTGGCTGCGCTCGTGCTGGCCGGCACGCCGATGCTGCTGCGCTCGACCGGCGCCTTCGCGCAAGCCAAGGAACTGGTGCTGGTCAACTGGGGTGGTGACGCCATCACCGCCTATGACGCGGCCTATGGCCAGGCCTTCACCAAGGAGACCGGCATCACCGTCAAGATGGACGGCTCCGGTCCGACCGAGGGTGCGATCGCCGCACAATTCAAGAGCGGCGCCCCGACCTGGGACCTGGTCGACGTCGACCCGTTCTCGGCGATCACACTCGGCGCGCAGGGCATGCTCGAGCCGATCGACTATTCGATCGTCGACAAGAACAAGATGCGGCCTGGCTTCGGCTGGGAGCACGCCGCCTCGACCTATTTCTTCTCCTATGTCATCGCCTACGATTCCGAGAAATTCGGCAGCCAGGCACCGACCGGCATGGCCGACTTCTTCGACGTGACGAAATTCCCCGGCAAGCGCTCGCTCTACAAATGGGGCGTGTCGAGCTGGGAAGCGGCACTGCTCGCCGACGGCATCGCGCCGGCCTCGCTCTATCCGCTCGATCTCAAGCGCGCGCATGACAAGATCGCCGCCTTCAAGGAGAATGTCGTGGCCTATTGGGGCGGCGGCGCCGAAAGCCAGAGCGTGCTGCTCGACGGCGAGGCTTCGATGGCCATCGTCTGGTCGACCCGAGCCTCGCTGATCGAGCAGGATTCCGGCGGCAAGATCAAGTTCATCTGGGACCAGGGCCTGATCTCACCCGGCGCGCTCGCCGTGCTCAAGGGCAATCCCGGCGGCAAGGACGCGGCGATGAAGTTCATTGCCAGCGCCCAGGATCCGCAAAAGCAGCTGATCATGTTCGACAAGCTCGGCCAGGGCCCGGCCAATCCGGCCACCGACGCGCTGATCCCCGCCGACAAGAAGCGCATCAATCCGGTCGACCCCGAAAACATGAAGAAGCAGATCCCGCTCGACATGGAATGGTACGCCAAGAACTACGGGGCCGCACTCGACGAATACACGAAGATCATCTCCGCCTGATAGACCGGGATAACCGGGCCGAGATGAAAGCATATATCTCCGACAGGATGGGCGCGGCGCTGTTGATGGCGCCGCTGCTGCTGTTCCTTGGCGCCGCCTATGCCTGGCCATTCTTCGGCGTCGTCAATTGGAGTTTCACCCTGCCCGAGCCGGGGCTCGGGCAATATGGCACGCTGCTTAGCGACCCGCTGGTGCAGTCGGTGTTTGTCCGCACGCTGCGCATCGCTGCGATCGTCACGATCGTTTCGGTTGCCGCCGCCTACGCCATCACCGTGGTGTGGGTGCGCGGCACGCCGGCGCAGCGGGTGATCGCCGAGTTCTGCATCCTGGTGCCGTTCTGGATCTCGGTGCTGACGCGCGCCTTCGGCTGGGTGGCGCTGCTTTCCAATCGCGGCCTGTTCAACACCTGGCTGCAAGCGATCGGCTTCATCTCGGAACCGCTGACGCTGGTGCGCAACGAATTCGGCGTCATCGTCGGCATGACGCATTTCCTCATTCCCTTCGCCGTGTTTCCGCTGGCGTCTTCGATGCGCAGCCTCGACGACCGCGTGCTGCTGGCGGCGCGCGGGCTCGGCTCCAGCCGCATGCGCACCTTCTGGTCGGTGTTCGTGCCGATGACCCGCTCCGGCATCATCGGCTCGGCGCTCATCGTCTTCGTGTTTTCGCTCGGCTTCTTCGTGACGCCGGCGATCCTTGGCGGCGGCCGCAGCGTGATGGTCGCCGAGCTGATCTATCTGCGCATCTTCCAGAGCCCGGATTGGGGGCTGGGGGCGGCGATCAGCGTCGTGCTGGTGCTGTTCGTCGGTACGCTGATGGCGCTGCTGTTCCGCTATGTCAGACCGAAGCAGCTGATCTGATGCCGACCTACCGCCCCGGCCCCGTCTCGCTGATCCTCGCTGCACTGGTGGCGCTGTTCCTGCTGTTGCCGCTGCTCGCCGTCATACCGGTGTCGCTGACGCCGACCCGCATGCTGGCGATGCCGTCCGGCGAATTGTCGCTGCGCCACTACCGGGCGCTGATCGAGGATCCGCGCTGGATCAATTCGATCCTGCTCTCGATCAGGATCGGTGTCGTCAGCAGCGCCTTTTCCACCGTGCTGGCCCTGTGCTTCAGCCTCGGTGTGTGGATGTTCCAGCCGCGCTTCACCGCCGCGCTGGTCGGCTTCGTGCTGCTGCCGATGGTGGTGCCGCCGGTGGTCTCGGCGATCACGCTCTACTTCCTGCTGACCTCGATCTCCGGCGTCTCTTCGTTCTTCGGCTACGACACCTGGCTCGGTGTCGCCATGGCGCATGCGGTGATGACGGTGCCCTTCGCCACGGTGCTGATCCTGGTGTCGCTCAGCCAGCTCGACCGGCGCATCGACCTTGCCGCGCGCGGTCTCGGCGCCACCGTGTGGGAACGCGCCACCCGCATCATCATGCCCAACATCAAATTCGGCATCGTCACCGCCGCCCTGCTGTCCTTCGTGCTGTCCTGGGAAGAGATCGGCGTCACCCTGTTCATCACCTCGGTCAACGCCATCACGCTGCCCAGGCTGATGTGGATGGGCCTGCGCGACAATATCGACCCGGCGATCGCCGCCCTCTCGGTGATCCTGATCATCATCACGGTGCTGGTGCTGGCGGCGCGCAGTGCCGTGGTCAGGCTGCGCGCGGGGCGAGGAACCCAAGTTCTTGGCCGGCAGGCCAGAGGGGGGCGCTGTCCCGCCAACAGTCGAGCGATATGCGCTCCGCTTCGGGCGACGGTCTTCTACCCCATTGCGTGGCGAATGGTCTTGGACAGACGGCTCAGGAATGCCGGTCTAGACGATGCGTCGAGCTTCCACGACAGCACCGCCGTCGCCAGTTTCCGCGGCAGCACCCCGACCGACAGGAACCAGGCGGCAAGGACGGCGCGCCGGCGCAGCGACGCGGCCATTTCGAGGCTGGCGACGGCGCCCGCCGCCCCAAGCGCCAGCCGGGAATCATTGGCCACGGGGTGCCGGCGCCTGTCCGCGCACAGCGACGCCAGCCGCTCTTCCAGGTGGACCGGATCGTGGCGGACAGCCTCCGACGGGACGATGGTCAGGCCGATCCCGGAGGCTTGGTCCGACAGCGCCTGCATGCGGCGGAAGTCGTGGGTTACCCGCCAGCGTGCCCGCTCGGCGAGCTTTTCACCGAACACCGAATGGTTGGCGCCGTGGATCCGGTAGGCGCCGACGCATTCGTCGATGGACTGGACGTGTCCGTACATGGGCGCCAGCGTTACAAGGTAGCCATCGGCGCCCTGGCGGAACTCCGCCTCCGGTATAGGCATGATCGATTCGAGGGTTGTGCGATCAAAGGCCAGCCCGCTGGTCACAGTCGTCTGATAGCGGCCCTTGTGCAGGAGTTTCGGCATGACGTCACCGCTGTCAAAGGGCAGTTCGGGCGGCGGAAAGACGTCCTTGATGCGTTGTCGTTCGTCGACGATATGCAGCCTTGACTGCACCTGGGCAGTTGCCGCATCCCAGGTGTCGACGATCCTGGAAACGGCGGTCGGATAAAGAAAGTCGTCGGCGTCGAGGAACAGGACGATCTTGCCCGAGCTTGCCGCGAACCCGGTGTTGAACGCCGCCGCATGCCCGCCATTTTGCGCGCGCGGGCAGGCGAGGATCCTGTCCCCATATGATTCCATGATTGTCGTGGAATTGTCCTGCGAGGCATCGTCGACGACGATGACTTCGACATCCGCGTAGTCCTGCTCGAGGGCGCTGTCGATGCTGCGTTTGAGGAAACGCGCGTAATTGTAGTTCGGAATGATGATGGATACCGGAACCCTCGGGACAGACTGCATCGCGTTTGACCTCGCATCTTGCTTTGGTTTCAGCAAACCCGCGCGCGGGCCTGGTTCCTCCTCAAGCGCGTCCCACGAATTCCTGGGAGAAGGCTCGTGCCTTTCGTCAGGACGGGTCACGTCTCTTGCTTTGCGACTTCATGCTGAGGCCGCCATTGCCTTCAAGAGCTGCCGCCGAGATCATGGTCGACGGCAGCAAGGGCTCCGACGGCTCGGCTCGGATGACACGACAACCGAGCCTGACGGAAAGGCTTGGGTCGCGATCAGGTCGGGACCGCAGCGGACAGGCACCTTGAGGCATGGCGGATACTGGCCTTCAAATGCGGCTGGAGCAAGCCCCACGCCAAGACCAAAGGCTCACAAGCCTGTTACGTCTCAGGCGGCATGCAGCGTTGGAATGGCGCTGACATCCACTTCGCGCTCCGCGTGCCAGGCATCATACGCGGCCTGCATCCTGAGCCAGATCGCGGCGCCGTCGCCGAACATCTTCCCAAGGCGGGCGGCGACGGCCGGCGACACCGGCTTCTTCTCGCGGATGATGTCGTAAAGCTGCTGGCGCGAGATTCCGAGCAGATTGGCGATTTCCACCTTGGTCTTTCCGGTTGCCGGGATAATGTCGTCAAGCAGCGCTCCAGGGTGGGAGGGGCAGCGCTCCATCGGACGAATCGGCTCATACACGCTCATATCCGACTTCTCCAATCTGACCGCCTCAATGGTATTCTTCGAAATCGACGCGGGCGACATCAGTGCCGTCGAACTCGAATGTGATGCACCACGGCCCGTTGACATGCACCGTGTAGTGGGTCGGGCTGAAATCTTTCAAAGCGTGGAAGTCGAAGCCCGGCATGTTCATGTCTTCCGGCCTTTCCGCGACTTCCAGACGGTCAAGCCGGACAAGGATGCGCTCGTGCATCTTGGCGTCGATCTTTCCGGTTCCTCCGGTTTGAAAGAGGTCCGCCAGCGCCTTGTGTTTGAACGATTTGATCATGCAAAACGTAAGCACATTGCTTACGCAAGTCAACTGAGTGTAAGCAAATGATTTACGGGATGGTCTGCTATCAGCCGCTATCGCGCGGCAACCGGCAGGATACGACCTGCGACGATCGGCTTACAAGGCCGATCGTCTTTCCCGGAGCCGGCGAACCGGCTCCGGGCCGTATGGTGGCAGGCCTGAACAGTCACGCAGCCTGCAGCCCCGGCAGCGACAGATCGGCTTCCTCAGGCAAGTCGCCGGCCATCGCGGCAGCGAACCTGGTCTGGTCGAGTTCCCCTTCCCAGCGCGCCACGACCACGGTCGCCACCGCATTGCCGATGAAGTTGGTCAGCGCCCGGCATTCCGACATGAAGCGGTCGACGCCGAGGATCAACGCCATGCCGGCGACCGGCACTGCGGGCACGACCGAGAGCGTCGCGGCCAGCGTGATGAAGCCGGCGCCGGTGATGCCGGCGGCGCCCTTGGAACTCAGCATGGCGACGGCGAGCAGCAGGATCTGGTCGCCGAGGGTGAGCGGCGTGTCGGTCGCCTGGGCGATGAACAGCGCGGCCAGCGTCATGTAGATATTGGTGCCATCGAGGTTGAAGGAATAGCCGGTTGGAACGACCAGCCCGACCACCGAGCGGTTGCAGCCGGCGCGCTCCATCTTGGCCATCAGGCCCGGCAGTGCCGCTTCCGAGGACGAGGTGCCGAGCACCAGCAGCAGCTCTTCCTTGACGTAGCGGATCAGCGCCAGGATCGAGAAGCCGTTGTAGCGGGCGACCGAGCCCAGCACCACCAGCACGAACAGCAGCGAGGTCAGGTAGAACGTGCCGATCAGCATGGCGAGGTTGGCGATCGAGCCGATGCCGTATTTGCCGATGGTGAAGGCCATGGCGCCGAAAGCGCCGATCGGCGCGGCCTTCATCAGGATGGCGACGAGGCGGAAGATCGGCGTGGTCAATGCCTGCAGGAAATCGACGACCGGGCGGCCGCGATCGCCGACCGCGGCAAGAGCGAGCCCGAACAGCACCGAAAAGAACAGCACCTGCAGGATGTCGCCCTTTGCGAAAGCGCCGGTGATCGTGTCGGGGATGATGTTCATCAGGAAACCGACGATGCTGGTGTCGTGCGCTTTTTCGGTGTAGGTCGCCACCTTTGTGGCATCGAGCGTGGCCGGATCGATATGCATGCCGGCGCCCGGCTGGACGACGTTCGAGACGACGAGGCCGACGACAAGCGCCAGCGTCGAGAATGCCAGGAAGTAGATCATCGCCTTGCCGGCGACGCGGCCCACCTTCTGCAGGTCGGAAACGCCGGCGATGCCGGTCGCCACCGTCAGGAAGATCACCGGTGCGATCACCATCTTCACCAGCTTGATGAAGGCGTCGCCGAACGGCTTCATCGCCTCACCGGTTTCGGGATAGAAGTGGCCGAGCAGCACGCCGGCGGCGATCGCCGCCAACACCTGCACATAGAGATGCCGGTAGAACGGAAGTTTGCCGCGCGGCGCGGCGGCAGCGAATGCTGTCTGCATGACGTCCTCCATTGTGCTCCGATCGAAAGCTCGACCTCCCGGAGCGTTTGCATTTGACCCAGCAGCCTCGTGACCGCTGAAGTCGTGTTTGCAACTGCCGTGCCAGACTGCGGGGAAGAGAATTTCTCTTTGATTTTATTGATGATTCTCGAACTGACGGTTCGTATCGCTCACACACAAAGTGCGGATACTCGCATGGCCGAATTGTGCTTTGTGCGAAATCATGCACAAATGGGCGATGCTGCAACGCCCCGCCGCTGCCTTGCCGTCGACGCCCGAGCAACTCGGCAGGCGAGCGCGCCGTGCCTGGCTGCTGTTTGCGGCCATCGCCCTTGCGACGGCCACGGCGGCACTTTACGGCGCTGGTCTCTATGGCCGTACCACGGAGCTCAGGGGACTGGCGGCGCAGGGCCGCACCGACGCCAATCTGAAGGTCGCGCTATTGCGCGCCGTTCTGGAAAGCCCGCGCGCCCTGCCCCTGCTTTTGTCGGAAGACCAGCAGGTACGCGACGCGCTGGCGCAGAAAAGTGCTGCTGCAATCGATGTGCTGAATCGCAAGCTTGAAGGGCTGGTCTCCGGCACCAAGGCCTCGGTACTCTATGTCATCGGCAGCGACGGACTGGCGATCGCCTCCAGCAACTGGCGCGACCCGATCAGCTTTGTCGGCAACGACTACCGGTTCCGCGACTATTTCTCCGCAGCGATGCAATCCGGAACCGCCGAATATTTCGCGCTCGGCAATGTCAGCAAACGCCCAGGCCTCTACATCTCGCGACGCGTCGGCGATGCTGCCGCACCGCTCGGCGTCGTCGTCGTCAAGGCGGAGTTCGATCAGCTCGAAGCCGACTGGCACGAGGTGAACCGCCCGGCCTATGTCAGCGACGAGCGTGGTATCGTCCTGATCACCAGCGTGCGGTCCTGGCGCTTCATGACGACGGCGCCGCTTGCCGCGTCTGATCGTGCCGCCATCCAGAACAGCCAGCAGTTCGGCGACGCACCGCTGATGCCGTTGCCGATCACGCGCCCGCAGGCGCTCAGCCCGGACACATCCATCGTCCACGCGGTGACGCCCGGCGGCAGCGACGCGGAATATCTCCGGCTTTCAGCCCCGGTTGCTTCGACCCCCTGGCGGCTCGACTATCTCGTCCCGGCCGAGGCGCCGATCGCCGCCGCGGCCCGTGAAATGCGGCTCCTTGCGCTCGGCGTCTTGGTCCCGTTGCTCGGCCTTGCTGCGTATCTGTTGTGGCGCCGGCAGTCGGGACAAATGCGGATCGCCGCCGAACAGGCGGCGCGCACCGAACTCGAGCGCCGCGTCGTCGAACGAACCGAGGATCTGAGCCGTGCCCGCGATCGGCTGCAGGCGGAGATATCAGACCATCGCAGCACGGAAGCCAAGCTGCAGGTGGTGCAGCAGGATCTGGTCCAGGCCAACCGCCTCGCCATCCTCGGCCAGGTCGCCGCCGGCGTCGCCCATGAGATCAACCAGCCGGTTGCCACCATACGCGCCTATGCCGACAACGCCCGCGTCTTCCTCGACAGGAAGCAGACCGCGCCCGCCGAGGAAAACCTCGGCGCCATCGCAGCATTGACCGAGCGCATCGGCACCATTACCGAAGAATTGAAGGCCTTTGCCCGCAAGGGCCGCACCCCCGCCGAGCCTGTCGCATTGCGCGGTGTCATCGAGGGCGCCGTCGTGCTGTTGAGAAGCCGCTTTGCCGGCCGGCTCGACGCACTGGCGATCGACCTGCCACCGCCGAGCCTCAAGGTCATGGGCAACCGGGTCCGGCTCGAACAGGTGCTGATCAACCTCTTCCAGAACGCGCTTGAAGCGCTGGACGGCCGCAACGACGCTCATGTGCGGGTTTCGGTCGAGGAGACCGCGGACGGCGTGATGGTCGGCGTGTCCGATAACGGACCTGGCATTCCGCCAGGGATTCTCAAATCGCTGTTCACGCCGTTCAATACATCCAAGGAAAAAGGCCTCGGTCTTGGCCTTGTCATCTCGAAGGATATCGTCGCCGACTACGGCGGACGCATCGAGGTTTCGAGCGACGGCTGCGGCACCCGCTTCGCCATCCATCTCTTGAAAGCAGCATAGTGGCCAAGGCAGCATGACGAACGACGACGCAGCGCCGGTCATCTTGGTCGATGACGACAGCGATCTCCTCAAGGCCACCGCGCAGACGCTCGAGCTTGCCGGCTTTTCGGTCTCGGCTTTTTCGGTGGCGGCCGAGGCGCTGGCCAGGCTCGACACCGGTTTTGCCGGCGTGGTGGTGTCGGATATCCGCATGCCTGAGATTGACGGCTTGCAGCTTTTCAACCGCATCCTGCGGCTGGACGCGGACATCCCGGTCATCCTCGTCACCGGGCATGGCGACATCGCGGTTGCCGTCAAGGCGATCAAGGACGGCGCCTACGACTTCATCACAAAACCCTTCGCCGCCGACCGGCTGGTGCAGAGCGTGCGCCGCGCCGCGGAAAAGCGCCGCCTGGTGATGGAGAACCGCGCCTTGCGCGAGGCGGCCGGAGAGGCGCAGGACGGCCTGCCGCTGATCGGCCAGACGCCGGCGATGGAAAGGCTGCGCCGCACGCTGCGCCAGATCGCCGACACCGATGTCGACGTGCTGGTGACCGGCGAAACCGGTTCCGGCAAGGAAGTGGTGGCCAGCCTTTTGCATCGCTGGAGTCGCCGCGCCAAGGGCAATTTCGTCGCGCTGAATTGCGGCACGCTGCCCGAGACGGTCATCGAGAGCGAATTGTTCGGCCACGAGGCCGGCGCCTTCACCGGGGCGCAGAAGAAGCGGATCGGCCGTATCGAGCATGCCAGCGGCGGCACGCTGTTCCTCGACGAGATCGAAAGCATGCCGGTCTCGACACAGGTGCAGATGCTGCGCGTGCTGGAAATGCGCGAGGTCACCCCGCTTGGCACCAACGAAATGCGGCCGGTCGACCTGCGCGTCGTTGCGGCCGCCAAGGTCGATCTCGGCGATCCGCGCCAGCGCGGCGCTTTCCGCGAGGATCTCTATTACCGGCTCAACGTGGTGACGATCTCCATTCCGCCGCTGCGCGAGCGCCGCGACGACGTCGCACTGCTGTTCTTCTACTTCGCCGAGCGCGCCGCCGCCCGCTTCCGGCGTCCGCTGCCGGCGGTGCCGGCCGCGGTGCACCGCCATCTCAGGGAGCATGACTGGCCTGGCAATGTACGCGAGCTCGCGCATTTCGCCGAACGCTTCGTGCTTGGACTGGAGGAAGACGCCGGAGTGGCATCCCCTGCCCCAGCCCAGCCGGATGCCGCCATGAAACTGCCGGAACGGCTGGAGCGCTACGAGGCCGACATCATCCGCGAGACGCTTAACCGCAACGAGGGCGACGTCAGGCGCACCATCGAAGCGCTGGGGATTCCGCGCAAGACCTTTTATGACAAGCTGCAGCGCCACGGCATCGTGCGCAGCGAGTTTTCGAGGTAGAGGGGCCAATGTCGGCGCTGCCCCTCATTGCCCTGCCAGGCATTTCTCCCCGTAGAACCGGGAGAAAGAAGCCTTCGCCGAGATTTCGCCAAAAACCAACGTTGCAGAAAGAGCGCCCGAGGTTGCAGGCCAGCCCCTTCTCCCCGTTCTACGGGGAGAAGATCCCGGCAGGGGGATGAGGGGCAGCGCCAACGTCTGCAAACGTCCCTCCCGCAGCAACTCTCCTGACGCGAACCGATTCCGGTTTTCGCCATCCTGCGCTACACTTGGTCCACTTCAACCGGACCACTCTCATGATTGTCCAGACCTGCATCAATGGCGCGCGCAGCGCCGATTTCCATCCGCAGCTGCCGCTTGATCCCGAAGCCATGGCGCGTGACGGCGCGTCCTGCGTGGCCGCCGGTGCGGCCGAGCTGCATGTCCATGCACGCGGGCTCGACGGCCGCGAAAGCCTTGCCCCGGCGACGATGGACCGGACCGTGTTGGCGCTGCGCCGCGCCTGCCCGGGAACGCTGATTGGCGTGTCGACCGGCGCGTGGATCGAGAACGACGACGAGCGCACACTTGACGCGATCGCCGGCTGGAGCGAATTGCCTGACTACGCCTCGGTCAACCTGAGCGAGAAGGCCGCGCCCGAGGTCATGCAAAGCCTGCCGCAGCGCGGCATCGGTATCGAGGCCGGGCTCGCCTCCGTCGCTGATGCCGAGCGCCTGGTCCGCCTCGACCATGACAACCAGGTGCTGCGCATCCTGATCGAGATTTCCGAGCAGGCGCTGGACGCGGCGCTGGAAGCCTGCGACGGCATCGCCGCCGTGCTCGACCGCGCCGGACTGCGTCGCGCCATCCTGCTGCACGGTGCCGACGCCACGGTGTGGCCGTTCGTGCACCGGGCGGCGGAACGCAACTGGTCGACGCGCGTCGGGCTGGAAGACGGCAAGGCGCTTCCGGACGGCACTACGGCATCCGGCAATGCCGCACTGACGGCTGCTGCGGTTGCGATCTTCCGGGCCGGTCGTTGATTCATCCCGTAGGCTTCGGGCGCCTTGCCGATCTTCTCGGGATGCTGCGTCAGGCCACGTCCCGCAAAGTCGAACGCGGCGTAGCCGATTTCGCGGTTGCGCGATCCTGGTGAAGCGCGAACCCTGCGGCGCCCGGGTCGCCCAGTTCAGAGCGGAGCTGCATGCTCGGGATGTGGTAGTCGCCGCCATTCTGCTGCCGGTAAGGAATGGGCCGGGTTGTCTCGAGCGTCCGCATCCTTTCGCGCAGCCGCTCCGCGACAGGCTCGAAATCGGCCTCCCCAAAACGATCCACTCTGTAGACGACGAACGGCGGAAGCACGTCATAGCCCGGATAGTAAAGGATCCCGTGATTGATCGGAAACAGCAGGTCGTCGATTGGGCCGTTGACGCCGCGGGCGGAGTAATGCTCCTCCCAGCCGCCGGCGGTCACGATCAGCATCGCGCGCTTGCCGGCGAGCATTCCCTCGCCAAAGCGGTCACCCCACCGCTTGTCGCTGTGCTCGCCGACACCATAGGCGAAGCCGTAGGCGTACACCCGGTCGACCCAGCCCTTGAGGATTGCCGGCATGGCATACCACCACAGCGGGAACTGGAGGATCAGCGTGTCGGCCCACAGCAGCTTGTCGATCTCTGCTTTAACATCTTCGGTTAGCGTGTTGGTCGCAAAAGCCTTTTTGGATGCCCCAGCCGGCAGGAAGCGCGCTTCGGGCGGCCACGACGGAAAGTCGGCACGGTCCACCTCGGCTTTCCAGCCATCGGCATAGAGGTCCGATATCAGCACCTCGTGGCCCTGGGCCTCGAGTTCCCTGATGGCGACGTCGCGCAGTGCGCCGTTGAGCGAACGCGGTTCAGGATGAGCAAAAACAAGCAGGACTTTCATGGGTCAACTCCGAAGAAGGACGATAGACGCTGAAGGTAGCCAGCCCCGGGATTATCCGCTACATCTGAGCAATGCATAAGATTATGCCGAATAATGGATAGGTCTGACGTGACACTCGAGCGCATGCGCACCTTCGTTCGCGTCGCCGAGCGCGGCAGCCTCTCGGCGGTGGCGCGCGAACTCGGAGTTGGGCAGTCGACGGTCACACGGCATCTGCGCGAGCTCGAGGAGGCTATCGGCGTGCCCTTGCTCAGCAGGACCACCCGGCGTGTCACGATGACCGATGAAGGCAGCCGTTACTATGCCGACGCCGTCCAGATCCTGCGCCTCGTTGAGCAGGCCGGCGATGAGGCACGGGGCACCCGCGGCGCTTCGGCCGGCACGATCCGGATATCCTGCACGGCGGCGCTCGGGGTCTTGCACGTCAGCCGCCTGATCTTCGCCTTTCAGGACCGCTATCCCGACATCGGGATCGATCTCAACCTCACCGACGAGCGCATCGACCTTGTGCGGGAGGGAGTCGACATCGCACTTCGCCTCGGTCCGCTCACCGACAGCTCGATGAAGCTGCGGGCGCTCGGCCAATCCCGGCGCCTGCTGGTGGCGTCGCCGGCCTATCTGGCGGTGCGGGGCAGACCGGCTGTCCCGCAGGACCTGCCTGGCCATGAAGGCATCCGGATGTCGAACATCGCAGGAAGCGACACGCTCGCCCTGCAGGGGCCGGGCGGCGAACGCCATGCGGTGCCTTTCGGCGGCCGATTTCGGATCGATCATGGGCTTGCAGCGCGCGAAGCGCTCGTCGCCGGGCGCGGCATCGCACCTGCCCATCACTGGCTTGTCGACGATCTCCTGGCGGCCGGCCGGCTGGAAGTGATCCTGCCGGACTACGCCCCGCCTCCCATTCCGCTGAGCATGCTGATCGTTCCGGAGCGCGCGGGCATTGCCAGGGTCCGGCTGCTGGTCGACTTTCTCGCCGAGCGGATCGGCGGCATTCCGGGGATTGGGAAGCCGCGTTAGCCGGCGTGTCCTCGGTCGGCTGCGGCACCGGCAAAACCCTCCGTCTTCCGGGATACACCGTCCGGCCTTGTTGACAGACGGCCGAACGCTCTTGCGATTTCAAAAGATACACCCTAAGCTGTTTTCATATCAGAAAGAAAACTCCATCATTTCTTTTCATTTATGAAAGTTTGAACGCTGCGGGAACATCTCGATCAGACCGACCGGCGACTGGTCAAGCTGCTGTCGCAGGATGCGCAGCTTGGCGTCAATCGCCTCGCCGAGAAGATGGCCGTCTCGGTGCCGACGGTGCGCATGCGGTTGCGCAACCTGCTCGACCGCAACCTGCTCAAGATCGTCGGGCTGCTCAACCTGACCGAGCGCCCAGAATTGATCTCGGCGATCGTCGGCATCAATGCGCAGGGGCGCGGCCGCGCTCGGGAACTGGCGCAGCGCATCGCCGAACTGCCTTTCGTGAACTCGGCCTCCGTCGTCACCGGACGCTTCGACATTATCGTCGACGTGACGGTGGCCGGCGATGTCGCCGATCTCTATCGCGTCACCAGCGAGCTGATCCCCGGCGCGGGCGAGCCCGGCGAAGTCGTGCGCAGCGAGACGTTCGTCGTCATGGCCTCCTGCAACAAATGGGTCAGCCTGCCCGAAGGCTGCTGGTCGGACGAGACCAAGCGCGACGAAACTGGGCGCGACGAACCTGGGCGAAAGGAAATACCATGAAGATCGCGGTTCTCGGCGGCCTCGGCCTGCAAGGCCGGGCGGCGATCGCCGATCTCATCGCCAGCGCCGATGTCGAAGAGGTCGTCTGCGTCGATACCGTGCCGGATGGCGCAGCCCGACTTGGCGGCCTGACCGACCTTACCCGCGTGCGTTTCGTCGTGCCCGACGGCGCGATCGCCCCTGTGTTGGCGAATGTGCTGGCAGGTGTCGACGCCGCCATAGATCTGTTGCCGCAGCCGCTGATGCGCGAGGCGGTGCAGGCCGCGATCGCGACGCGCACGCCGCTGGTCACCACCAATTACGGCAAGACGATCGCCGACCTTGCCCCCGCAGCGGAAGCGGCCGGCGTTTCGATCATGACCGAATGCGGGCTCGACCCCGGCATCGACCTTGTGCTCTACGCGCGCGCCGCCCGTCAGTTCGACGCCATCACCGCGATCGATTCCTATTGCGGCGGTATCCCCGAGCCGAAGGCGATGGCCAAGCCGCTGTGCTACAAGGTGAGCTGGAATTTCGACATGGTTCTGATGAGCCAGAACCGCGACAGCGTGCTGGTCGAGGATGGCCAACGGGTCGATGTGCCGGCCGGCCGCCAGCACGACAATCCGTTCATCCATCAGATCGAGGTCGAGGGGCTGGGCAGACTGGAAGCCTTCCCCAATGGCGATGCACCGCATTACGCCGGCATGCTTGCCGCCGCCAAGGGGCTGCAGCGCTCCGGCCGCTATTCGCTGCGCTGGCCGGGCTGGTCGGCGTTCTGGGCGCCCCTGAAGGAGCTCGGCTTCCTCTCCGAAGACAAGGTGCCCGGCGTTGGCGCCAGCCCACGCGAATTTCTCGGCCGGCTGCTCGGCCCGCAACTGAAATATGGCGCCGACGAGAAGGACCTGTGCGTGATGCGCAATGTCTTCTCAGGCACCCAAGGCGGCCGCCGCAAGACGGTGACCTTGGAACTGATCATCGAACGCGATCTCGCCTCCGGCCTGTTCGGCATGAGCCTAGGTGTCGGCTATCCCGCCAGCATCGTGGCGCAGATGCTGGTGCGGGGCGAAATTACCGAGCCCGGCCTGCTCAATCCACTGTTGCATGTGCCCGACGGCCGCTTCCTCGACGAACTGGCGAGACGCGGTATACGCGTATCCGAAACGATCGACCGGGACTGAAGGATTTTCGAACGGTGGTTCGCCGCCGGCAACGGCGCTGCCGCTCAAAAAGCACCCCCAAGGGGTGGAACAACAAAGTGAAAATAACAAACGACAACAAGGAGGAATGCCCAATGAAGATTGCCAAGCTTTTCATAGCAAGCCTTGCGCTCGCCGGCCTCACTGCCGCCGCCAGTGCCGGAACCCTCGACGAGATCACCAAGCGCGGCGAGTTGCGCGTCGCCGTGCAGACGCAGGGACCGCCCTTCTCGCTGGTCGGCGCTGCCGGCGAGCGCACCGGCAGTTCGGTCGAGCTTGCCGAACTGATGGCCAAGGAAATGGGCGTGAAGATCACCTTTTTGGATTTCGATTGGGACGGCCTGATCCCAGCGCTGCTGTCGGGCAAGGCCGATCTTCTGGTCGCCGATATGACGCCGACGCTGGCGCGGGCGATGAAGGTCGCCTTCACCAAGCCTTACATGTACACCGGCAGCACCGTCTTCACCAAGGCCGACGGCAAGTTCAAATCCACCGAGGATTGCAAGGCCAAGGGCACCAAGATCGCCGTGCTGCTCGGCGCCACCGGCGAGAAGGAGGCCAAGAAGGCTTTCCCGGACGCCGACATCAAGAGCTACAAGGGCGGCGGCCCGCTGCTGCTTGACGCCGTCAACAACGGCCAGGCCGATTGCGGCGTCAACGACGTCTCGGCGGTCAAGGGCCAGTCGACCGCCTACCCGGCGGGCAGCTTCACCATCATGCCGGAGATGCTGTCGAAGGAGCCGCTGGCCTTCGCCACGCGCTATGACGAGCAGGACCTGCTGACCTGGATGAACCTGTTCCTCGATCAGGTCAGCCTCGACGGCCGCCTGCAGAAGAACCTCGACTACTGGGTTAATTCCGACGACTGGAAGAAGGATCACTGAGTAGAGTGAATAGTGAATAGTGAATAGTGAGTAATAAATCGCTACTCACTACTCGCTATTCGCTATTCGCTAATCCCTATTCACCATTCACTACTCCCTATTTCAATATTCACCATTCACCATTCACCGCCCAGCGATGCTCGAAAATTTCAGCTTCCGCACCATTGTCGAATATCTGCCCCTGTTCGGGCAGGGCCTCGTCACGACCGTGTGGCTGTCTGTCCTCGCCTTTGCCGGGGCGCTCGCCGTCGGCATCGTGCTCGCCGCCATGAACCTTCAGCGCGGCCGGCTGTTCCGCATGCCGGCCAAGGCCTATATCGACGCGGTGCGCGCCACGCCCTTGCTGGCGCAGCTTTATTTCCTCTATTTCGGCCTGCCGCGGCTCGGCATCATCCTGCCTGAGCTCGTCGTCGGCATCCTCGCTCTGTCGCTGAACAGCGGCGCCTATGTCGCCGAGATCATCCGCGCCGGCATCCTGTCGATCCCGCGCGGCCAGGTCGAGGCCGGCGTCGCTTCGGGGATGACCTATGTCCAGCGCATGCGACTGGTCATCCTGCCGCAGGCGTTCAAGGTGACGATCCCGCCGCTGCTCGGCCAGGCGATCGTGCTGGTCAAGGATTCCGCCCTGCTGTCGCTGATCGCGGTCGCCGAACTGACGCGCGCCGGGCAATTGCTCGCCTCCGACCGCTTCATGCCGGCGGAAGGTTTCATCACCATCGCCGCCTTCTACCTGCTGCTCTATTACGGGCTGAAGGGACTGGCGGCGCTGTCCGGGCGCTGGCTCGGCCTGGCGGGGGCACGGACATGATCTGGCAGCAGCTGCAAAGCATAGCCGGCAGCTATCCCCTCGCCCTGCGCGGCCTCGGCATGACCGTGATGCTGTCGCTGGTCAGCCTGGTGCTCGGCACGCTGATCGGCTTTGGCCTCGGCATCCTGCGGACCGGCGGCAACCGGCTGATCAGCGGCGTGATCGGCGCCTGGGTCGACCTGATCCGCGGCACGCCGTTCCTGGTGCAGATTTTCCTGATCTTCTTCATCCTGCCGGAACTCGGCATCGAGCTCGACGCCTTCACCGCCGGCATCATCGCGCTGACCAATCTGGCCGCCTGCTTCATCTGCGAGATCGTCGTCGCCGGCATCCGCTCGGTGCCGACCGGCCAGGTCGAGGCGGCGCTGGCGTCCGGTCTGTCGCGCTGGCAGCGCATGCGCCAGGTGGTGCTGCCGCAGGCAATGCGCATCGTGCTGCCGCCGCTGGTCGGGCAATATGTGCTGTTGATCAAGGATTCCTCCGTCGTTTCGGCTATCGGGCTCACCGACCTCACCCGCGTCGGCTGGCTGGTTGTGCAACGCGTGCCGAACGGCCTGCTGGTCTTCTTCCTCGTCGGCCTCGGCTATTTCATCGTCTGTTATCCGCTGATCCTGCTGGCGCGCCGGCTTGAGCAGCGCATGGGTGCGGCCCATGGCGAGGTGCAGTTGTGACGTTGAACCTCAGCAAAAATGGCACCGGTATGATCGAGTTTCGCGGCGTCAACAAATGGTTCGGCGCGCTCAATGTGCTCAAGGACATCACGCTCAGCGTCGAGCCGCGCGAAGTGGTCGTCGTCTGCGGGCCGAGCGGTTCGGGCAAGAGCACGCTGATCCGCTGCATCAACGGGCTGGAGACGATCCGCGACGGCGACCTGGTGGTCGACAGCCAGCGCCTCGGCGACCCCGCCACCAACATGACGCGGCTGCGCACCGAGATTGGCTTCGTCTTCCAGTCCTTCAACCTCTATCCGCATAAGACGGCGCTCGAGAACGTGACGCTGGCGCCGATCCATGTGCGTAAGATCCCGCGCGCTGAAGCCGAGAAGGCCGGGCGCGAGCTGCTCGCCAAGGTCGGTCTTGCCGACAAGGTGAACGCCTATCCGGCGCAACTCTCCGGCGGTCAGCAGCAGCGCGTGGCGATCGCCCGCTGCCTCGGCATGCGCCCCAAGATCATGCTGTTCGACGAGCCGACCTCGGCGCTCGATCCAGAGATGATCTCGGAGGTGCTCGACGTCATGGTCGCGGTGGCAGAGGAAGGCATGACCATGATGGTGGTGACCCACGAAATGGGCTTTGCCCGCAAAGTCGCCCAGCGCGTGGTGTTCATGGATGCCGGCGCCATCGTCGAAAGCGGCACGCCGGATGAATTCTTCTCGCACCCCAAGACCGACCGCAGCCGCGCCTTCCTGAGCAAGATTCTGCGGCATTAGAGTCAAAACTCAACCAGCTGGCTGTCGCCAACGGCCGAGACGGGTGGAATGTTGCCATTCGTCTCGTCGATGGTAACGAGCAATTAGCGCCAGAAGCGGTCACTCCGTAGCAAGCCCTTGAATGACCGCAATGGGGCCTTAACGGTCAGTCGGCTTGCGGTGCAGGGGATAACGATAGCGGACATTCAACCTGCAAGGCCCGATGTCGTGGCCTGACCCCAGGCGGACCTCCCACCCGGTCTGCTTTTGCGTGGCTGTAATGACCGGACCTGACCTACACCGCCTTGACCACAGGGCGTGCAGCGATTCGCGAGAGGCGAGGGATTGTCGCCGCGTCAACCAGGAGGGCCTGTCTTTCGCAGCGCGTTCGGATGCTTTGCCGGAATGGGCGTTAAGCAGTGCCTCGGACTGCCCAGGCAACGCTCGCAAATCCGCGAGGGCCGTCGCTGTCGCCGCCAAGGTAAGCTGCTCTCACCGCGTCCCGAAGCCGGTCTCGCCTCGTCTCAGGTAGACCGTCAAAAAAGCCGCCAAACGTTCCCTGTCCGTAAACCATCGGATACCAGAAGTCTTCGAAATTTGCATAGTCCATACGGATCGCGAGCACCGTGTCTGCGACATCCGCAAAGCCTGCATGCTCGAAGACTTCGCGCAACTCTCCTTCGCCGGTCATCGGCTGCTTTGCGCTTGTCGGGCTTATATCGGCTGCTTCCGGCTCGATCGCGACGATTGCGTCCCAGAACAAACGCCAACTCGGCATGCCGCCGTAAGCCCAGACCGCAGCCGCGGCCCTGCCGCCGGGCCGCAGGACACGCCGCATTTCCCGCACCGCTCGATGCGGATCCGACGCGAAGTGTAGCACCAAGAGGGAGTAGACGCCGTCAAACTCCCCATCTCCATGGGGCAGCGCACAGATATCACCTTTTTGGGCTTTTATTCTGGGATCGGTCGTGCGCTTGCGCAGAGCGGTGACGAAGTCCTCCTCAAAGTCCACGGCCTCGATCGCTGCCAGATTGAGATAAGCCGCCAACGCCAAGGTCAGACTGCCGGTACCACATCCCGCATCGAGCACGCAGCCACCGGGTGGCACTCCCGAAAAATCGAGGAATGGTTCGGCCAGCCGCCGGCTCCAGCGTCCCATGATGGCTTCATAGCCATCCGCACCTTTGGCGACGAAATTTGATGGCATGTGATCCTCGACGCCTTTCAGGTGGTCTCCGTCAGGCTGAGCCCCTTTTGCAACGCGACTATGGCACATGTGTCAGGATAATCTATCCAGTGACGGGCTGATCCCTTTTTGCTGGTCCAAGAGCAGACTTGTTAACCACGTGCCGGATGTCCGCTTCTGGCGCAACGTGCTCGTTCTGGCTGTTGAGCCGAATGGCAACTTCCCATCCATTTCGGCCGTTGGCGGCGGCCAGCTGGTGGAGTTTTGACGCTGCACGTCGGCGTGCGAGATCGCCGCTGCCGGGACGGCCGGTCGCCGGCACGCGCTCGGGCGGGGGTGGGGTCGAATGTGGGGCCTACCCGATATGCAGGCGGCTGGTTTCAGCGGCAGGCCCAGTCGACAGCTGGGGAGGTAATGATCACAAATACCCACCGCTCGCTTCAACACAAGTGCATGGTCTGCGGTCTCCCACTGCACTGATCGGCCCCGACGATGTGGTGTGCGACCTGACGTGGAGCGCATCGCGTCAAGCCCTTGAGACCGGTTCGGGGGCCGCCGCCCGCCACTTAGTTACAGTAGCGATGCTGTGGTGGTGATCGCAATAGACGCGGTCCGGCGAGGTTGGCCCAGCACAAAAGCGGTGGCCGCCGGGCACTAACGGGTCTTCGCGAACCGGAAAGCGGCATTGACAGGAACCCAGCCTAATGAGGGGACGCCGCTCGTACTTACTTAGTCTGGCAATTTCAGGCATGATGTCTTTCAGGATCCTAGGGTTGGCAGTAGGCCATCGCCATGACGTACTAGTCTGCTTCCACCGTGAAGGGCAGCACGACCGTGTCGGGGTGAGCTTTCCTCGCCTTGGCTGGCTATGGACCACCATGTGGTATCGGGCGCTGCTTCAATGAAGTCCGAGGTTTGCTTTCAGAAGCCATTTGATTGCTGCTGGAGGCCACAGCTGCTGATGGTAGCTGCGCTTGGACTTTCCAAGACAGGAAGACCGTCGGACCCGCTGCGGCTCCACCTTTGCCGATTGTGTTTGCAGCTTCGCGGCGTTTGGCGACCATGTTGCGCCTTGCGACCGCCGAACCCGGCTGACGCGAGGTTGGAGCTCCAATGCGTCGCTTCAACCAGCGGCGTCAGAGTCCGTGTTCCGGTACGGTGAACAGGCTCACAGGGTCAGGGATGCCGCGGATGGGGAAGTCGCCCAGTTCCTCGACGGGCTCTTCGATCAATTCAGCAACCCTGTCGGACAGGAGCAAGCGCCGCCCGGTCGTTTTCGATAGCGGTTCGATCCGCGCCGCCAGATTGACAGTGCGCCCAATGGCGGTGAAGTCGAGCCGATCCCTGGATCCGATATTGCCGAAGAATACCGGACCGCGATGCAGCGCAATTCCCATGCTGAGCGGCCGCCAGGAAAGGTCGCGCGACGGCTCGCCGGACTGAGCCTCGTTCAGGCTGTCCACCGCAACCAAACCGTTCCGAGCGGCGGCGAGTGCCGCAGCGGCGGCGGCCGGCGCCGACTGCATGCCGAAAATGGGAAAGGCCGCCAGCATGCCATCACCGACAAATTTCAGGACCTCACCGCCTTGTTCATGCACCGCATCCACGAGACCTTCGAAAAAGGCGTTCAGCAGCCGGATCATCTCGGCGCTATCGATGCGATCCGAGAGGCTGGTGAAGTTGCGCATGTCGGATACCCAGATGACCGCCTCGATGGTCTCGCCAAATCCGCGCCTTATGTCACCGGCGAGGACCCGCTTGCCAATGCGTCGGCCGAGATACGCATCGAGCACGTGCTCGGCGATCTTGCCACGCGAGACGATCTCGACATTGAGCGCCAGAGCCGGGCGCAACGCCTCGACGGCTTCGATGGTGGCGCGGGAAAAGCCCCCTGCTTGCCGTGTGGCAAGCGTCATCAGCGTAAACTGGCGGTCGTCCCGCTTCAGCGCGAAGCCCCAATAGTCCGTGTATCCGGCCTCCGCGAGGGTCTGCATGATCGGGTATGTCGACTGCGCCACTGAATCCTGGGGGTTCACCCGAATTGACCGGCCCTCCTCGATGATCGGCCTGAGGGGGCTGGTCAAGTAGTCGGTTGTTTCGCGGACATGCGCGTTGACTTCCACCTCATCACAGACACCGAGATCTCCGCGCCAGTGCGCCGTGATGCCCACAAGCTGCGGATGCAGCGTCGACATGTTGAGCGTTGCCCGCTCGATCGGCTGGCCTGCCGCGACCAGTCGGGCGATGACGCCGTCCAGCAGCTCTGCCGGTCCGGCGGATGCTGCCGTCCCCGACATCAGCCAGTCGAGCGCCGTGCCATCATCTGTCGTGACTAGCGAAATGGGTCGGCGCCGGACCAACTGGAGATCAGGCGGATATTCCAATCCCACCGGACCAGTCGACAGCGATGCTTCAGCGAGTTCGGATCGTTGAGCCGGCATCATTCCTCGCGGCGTCATTCAAACGACAGATAGGCTTCCGAGGGGCAATCGCCAAGCTCCTATCATACGGCCTTTGAGCCCATCACTGTCTACAAACGATCTTGCCGACTTCTGCTTCTCCCTACGTTCCTTTCGTAGACTTCCGTGATCGGGAGCATGAGGTAGCAACATGTCCAAGCTGAAAATCGCGGTCATCATTGGTTTCACGCGCGATTCCCGTTTCGGGCCGGCGCCCGCACAGCGGATCTTCGAACTGGCCCGGAAGCGCGAAGAACTCGATGTGGAAATTCCCGACCTGAAGGCGAGAGGTTAGCGGAAAGGTGACTGCAAAGCCCTGTGCCAGCAGGTGGATCTGGTCACTCCGCCGAAGCAGGCGCCAGCAATGTCTGGCGCGACCTGCTCGCGCAGATGAGCCAAGGGCAACTTTTCGCTCTCTACGGTCATTCAGTTGCGAGCGTTGCATGACGCGATTTGACCCCTTACTGACCTTCTTGAGCCGGTGCTCTTGCCAGAAAGCACACATAGGCCGCGACCAGTGCTGATCCGTTTCTGACCTTCCTACGAGGTAGGCCGGGGTCGGGCTGATAGACTCGTTCACGAAGCGTCGGTACACTGCCGGACTGCTTTCAAATGAGAGCAATCGCCGCACATGACCGACGAACGCATCCAGCGTCGACTCGCCGCCGTAATGGCGGCCGATGTCGTTGGCTACAGCCGCCTCATGGAAACGGATGAGGCCGGCACGCTGGCCGCGCTCAAGTATCGACGTAAGCAAGTGCTGCAGCCGTTGGTCGCCAGGCACCATGGCCGGGTCTTTAAGGTGACTGGCGACGGCGTGATGGTGGAGTTCGCCAGCGCCGTCAATGCTTTGCAATGCGCCATAGACGTGCAGCATGCGATGGCTGCGGCCAATGCCGCTCTGCCTGAGAAGCTCCGTATTGTGCTGCGCATTGGCGTCAATTTGGGTGATGTGATGGTCGAGGGCAGTGACCTTTATGGCGATGGCGTCAACATCGCTGCGCGACTGGAAACCACCGCCGAGCCAGGCGGCATCCTCATCTCTGGAACGATCTACGACCACGTCCGAAATAAGATCGAGGTTGGTTTCGAGGATCTCGGGGCCCAGACCGTGAAAAACATTGCCCTGCCAGTTCGCATCTACCGCGTTTCCGGCACGCCGCCTGTTGTGACTTCCACATCCAAGGCCATCACCGACAAGCCTTCGATTGCCGTTCTGCCATTCACGAACATGAGCAGCGATCCCGAGCAGGAGTACTTCGCTGACGGTCTGGCGGAAGACCTGATCACTGACTTGTCGAAAGTGCCTGGTCTGTTGGTGATCGCACGCAACTCCACATTCGCTTACAAGGGGAGGTCAGTCGATGTCCGCTCCGTCGCCAGGGAGCTGAGGGTGCGCTATGTGCTTGAAGGTAGTGTCCGCAGGGAGAAGGCGAGGGTGCGGATCAATGCCCAGCTAATCGACGCGACGGACAGCAGTCACCTCTGGGCTGATCGCTTCGATCGCGATTTGGCGGACGTTTTCCTGTTGCAGGACGAGGTCGTCAGCACGATTGTAAGTGCCCTGTCCGGCGTGTTGCCGGCCGCGGTGACCACCAGCACACGTAGGACAGCAAGTCTCGAAGCGTATGACCTCTTCGTCCGCGGCCGCATGCTGGTGGTTCAGTCGCCCGAAAGCAACAGGGCCGCTCCCGTGCTCTTGGAGAGGGCCATCGAACTTGATCCTGGCTTCGCCGATGCTCATGCTTGGCTTGCGATGAGCCACCATTTTGCCTGGGCGTATTGGCTGGATGCTCCAGAGCGCCATCATTCGCTGGCTCTGGCGGCAGCCCGGCGCGCCGTATCGCTTGATCCGGAAAATGCCGTGGCCCATGCAATCCTCGGCGACGTGCTGATCTACGATGGCAAGCCGGATGAAGGCGCGGCGGAGCTGGCCACTGCCCTTCGGGTCAACCCCAATCATGCTGATGCCTGGGCATTCCTGGGGCAACTGAAGGCATTCGAGGGAAAGGCTATCGAGGGCATCGGACATTTGCGCCACGCCATTCGCCTCAATCCGCACCCGCCGGGGTGGTACTATTGGCTTCTCGGGCTCGCCCAATACGCAGCGGGTCAATACGCCGATGCCGTCGAAACACTCCGGCATGAGGCAACGCACCGGCTCGGCTCGCAACGTATCTTGGCTGCAAGTCTGGCACGGCTGGGGCATATGGAAGAGGCCAGGGAAGAAGCAAGGCAATTCCTCGCCTCGAATCAGGATTTCTCGATACAGCACTGGGCCAGCACACAACCGTTCCTGCACGAGGCTGATCGACAGCATTTCATCGATGGCTATGAAGACGCCGGCCTGCCACAGTAGGGCCGGACGTGGCCGCAACCCCATCCGTGCAAATTTGGATATCTAGCCTTGCTGACCATTCGCACAGCCACACTTGCCGACGCAGACGCCATTTGGAGCATACTCGAGCCCATCTTGCGGGCAGGCGAAACCTACGCGTTGCCGCCTGACTGGAGCCGATCCGACGCGCTGTCATACTGGTTTTCCCCGGATCACGAGGTGTTCGTCGCAGAGACGGACGAACTGGTGATGGGAACTTATTATCTGCACGCGAACCAACGGGGCGGCGGTGCCCACGTCGCCAACTGCGGTTATATAACCGCGCCGGACTCGGTCGGCCGGGGTATTGCAACGGCGATGTGCCAGCACTCTCTGGGTCGCGCGGCTGCGCGAGGCTTCCGGGCCATGCAGTTCAACTGTGTTGTCAGTACCAACGAACGCGCGGTCAAGCTTTGGCGTCATCTTGGATTCGACGTGGTCGGAACCATTCCGCAAGGTTTCGAGCATCCGGTTCTGGGGTTCGTGGACACGCTGGTAATGCACCGATCGCTCTGACTGCCTTGCGCAGGCGCATAGCAGCCCTAACACGCTGGTCAGATCGCGTCATGCAACGCTCGCAACTGAATGACCGCAAAAGGGTCGAACTCGGTCGTTCAGAGTGATTTGGGTTTTGGGGATGAGAGCGGCCGGCCATGAGAACTTCCCGAAATGTGAACGAGGGTGTCGGTAGCGCGCGCCTGATAGGGGCCACAAGCCACCCCACCCCCGCCACCGACGAACCCGGGCGGGGCGGGTGCCGGGGGCTACCAGCGCGACCCGAGCGGTGTCCGCGTTGCGGGCTCAGCGGCCTCTTGTTGCAGTTCTGCGGCGATTGGTTCGAACGTCGACGATGATGATTTGGCGTCGACCTTTCGTGGCGTGGTGCGCTTACTTCTCCTTGATACCAGCATCCGCGAGACGGCAGTGGGTGTGTAAGGCTTTCCGGCACTCGACAGATATCCCGCCCCAGCCAGCGCCTTAGCGACGTCGGCCAGGGTGCGTTGGCGGCCATTGACTGGATACCGATGCAGCTTCTTTGCGAGCGCAATCAGCTCAAGTCCGCCATCGAGTTAGCGGGAACTCCCGAGAATCGACGGAGGACATCTGAGCCATCCCGGGGACGCATTCGCTCCGATAATTGTATCCCGTACCGCTCGTGTTTGCAGCGTCGCGCGCGGTTGGCAAAGCAAGGCGCGACACGAGCCGAATTACTGCAACGTTGCCGCCTGGAGCCGTCTATGGATCAAAATTCTGATGTGCCGACCTTATGCCAAGCATTGGTTCACTGTGGCGTCCGCGAGGCGCTCGATCCGCGGCAACTGGTGGGATTCGCCAGGACATCCTCGAAGGCGCGCCGTCGCTGCGGACGTTCAAGCGAAGGGCGAGACTCCGAACAGCCAGCCGTGCAGCCAGAGCCCGAACAATGCGAAAGCAACCAAGCCGATGCCCACAGCAATCAGGTCGCTACGCGGTCGCACGACCGCGGGTGCCGGATCGCCGCGTGGAATGACGGCAATGAGATCGACAATCGCGTAAACCAGAAACGCTCCGAAGACTAGGAGCGAGGCAAGGTCGCCATTGGCCAGGAGGTGGCCGATGGCCCAAAGGATGATGCCCACCAGCATCGGGTGCTTCAGCCTGCGCGGCGACAATCAAGGTGAGACTCAGCGTCAATCAGGATGAGACTCGGCGGCGGGGGTGTGACGAAGGGAGGGC
>NZ_JBVVQE010000050.1:0-54381 GCF_055811435.1 Mesorhizobium sp. WSM4837 | reverse complement strand
TGGGGGGGGGTTTTTTTCCCGCCCCCCCAACAAACCCCCACCCCCACCCCCCCCCCCCGCCGCCCCCCCACCCCCCCCCCCCCACCCACCCCCCCCCCCCCCCCCCCCCCGGCGGGGCCCGCCCCCCCCCCGGTTCTTTTGGCCCAAGGGCGGGAGATTTGAAAATGGTTAGCGCGACACGAAACAGTTGCCGCCGGCAGCCTTGTAGTTGGTGCACAGGCTGATCGCATCGTTGCGCGACTTCGCCGGGACGCGAACGCGATAGAACGTTCCCTTGCCGGCGATCTCGGCCTTGACGATGTTGGCCGTGTGGCCGGAAAGCACGCTGCCATAGCGACGCTGCAGATCCTGATAGGTCGACTGGGCGCTTTCGACGGTCGGCTGCGAGGCGATCTGCATCGACCACGAGCCACCGCCGGTCGAGGCCGCCGCCGGACTGATGGACGCAACCTGGTCGGGCTTGACCTCACCGACGACGTCGACCGGCTGGTCGGACGGACGCTGCGGCGCCACCGGAACCGTGGCCGGCGTGTTGGCAGGCTGGTTGGTTTGAGCTTCAGCCTCAGCCGTGGGCACGGCGGCCAGATTGACTGCTTCCGGCGTGGCGGTTTCGGCCCGGTCGCCGGCCACTGGGTCGCCCACCGGATCGCCGCCCAACAGGTCGCCACTTGCCTGGTCGGCAACAGACGCTACGGTACCGGTCTGCGCCGCGTCGCCGGCCTGACCCGCCGGGGCCACAAGCTGCGGCGCCGGATCGACAGGCTCGACGGCAGCCACCTGCGATGCCGCAGGCGCCGGATCCTCGCGCGCAACCAGTGAACCATCAGATTTGACGACCATGGTTCTCACCTTGCGTGGCGCAACGGCGACGACATCCGGGTCGATGCCCTGCTCGGCCTCTTGCAGAACCTGGGCGATACGATCCTCGGACTTGGGTGCCGGCGCGGCGGCGTCGGCATTCCCGGCCGCTTGCGTGCCGCCGGCCGCATCGGCGGCTTCAGCCGTGTCGATGTCGTCGGGCGAAAGATCGACCACACGGCTCTGCGGCGGTTCCTTGGCCGCCACGTCCACCGGCTCTTCGGTGTTGGTGACCAGTTTTTCCTGGACCGGTTCGGCAGGCCTCGCGCCCCCCTTGGCCACGGCGTCGTAAACCTTGTTGTCCTGGTTCGGCACGACGGTGCCGCCCGGGTTTTCCGGCCTGACCTTGATCGGTGCGTTGTCCGCCTTGACGATGACCGGCGCATCGGTGCCGCCGTTGCCGCCGAAAGACAGCGCGAAGGCGCCAAGACCGCCGGCGATCGCCACGGCGCCGACGACTGCGGCGACCAGCAGGCCGCGGCTCCGGGGCCTCGCGGCATTCTGCTCGGCCAGGCCTGGAACCGACATGGCCTCATCCAGTTCGGGGTCGTAGTCGAGTTCGTCCAGGGCAAAATCGTTGGCTTGCGCTTGCGAAACCGGCCGGCCGCTGGGCAAGTCGCCCAGATCAAAGCCGCTGGCGGCATCGGCGTAAGACGCACTGACGGGCGCTGCTGCCGGTCTCGCCGCATAGGTCCGCGTTTCAACGCGGTCGGGCTCATGGCCTGACTGGAACCCGGCCGCTGACTGGAACCCTGCCCCCGGCTGGGGTCCGGCCCCCGGCTTGAATCCGGATTTGTAGGATTCGTCGTCATACGCCGTGCTGCGCGCCGGGCCGGCAGCGACGTCCACGGCATTCATTTCCGAGAGAAGGTTGGCGAACTCGGTATCGAGATCGTCATAGGCAGGCGCCGGCGGTGCGTCTTCATTGACGTCGAGTTCCGGAATATCGAGGTCGTCCGCCAGCGCTACGACGCGCTCGGGCACATCGACTGTCTCGACATCGGGCATCTCGTCATATGCAGAGGCTTGTTCGCTTTGAGCGGGCGCAGGTGCCGCATTGGCGGCATCGTCTTCGGCCGGCTCATCCTGATAGGCCGGCTCATCCTGATATGAGGGTGCCGCAGCGGTTGGCGGTGTCGTTGTTTCTGTGGTCGCCGAAGCCGTCGGCTGGGCTGCAAAGGCGGGTTGCGGCTGTGCCACCGGCGTTACGCGGCTCCACGAACGGGCCGGCGCAGGCGCGGCGGAGGGTGCCGCCATCCAGCTGAGCGAATCATTCGGATCCTGCTGTGGAGCGGGGTCATCGCCATGATCCAGACCGATGTCCTTGGCGAAGGCGGCGTGCAATGCATCGTCGTCGAAATCGATATCAGCCGGTCCGGCAGCGTCTTCAGCGCCGAAATCATGGCCCACGAGCCCGTCGAGGAGAACGGTGTCGAGGTCGGCGTCGGCGGCCTGGACCGCGTCTTCATTCGACTGCTCCGAAAGGTCTTGCTCGTCAAGGCTCCCGGCCAGTTCGTCGGTGGGATCCACTGGTTCGTCGGCGGCTTCTCCAGCCGCGGCTACAGGTTGCTGGACCATGGCGGCCGCGGACGCTGCCACCGGGGCAGCCCGTGCGCTCATGGTGCCCAACAGCGCGTTCAATTCGTCTTCGAGGCTCCGCTCCTCAGCGACGGCGGCTGGCGCCGTCGGTTCGGCTGCAACGCCGGGGGCCTGAGTAGCCGGCTTCTCGGCTTCCTCGGCAAGCGTGTCGTCGAAGCTCAATTCAAAATCGTCGTCCAACGCATCTTCCGGGGTCGCGGCGGAAGGCTCGTCGTCGTTGGCGGCGATAGAATCCGGCTCGTCAATTTCTGGCTCGTCGACTTCGACCGGCTCAGCCGTGCGAATGTCGAAATCCATGTCGACGTCATCCATGGCGACGTCGGCCATAGTGTCGTGGTCGGCAAAGTCCTCGTCGGACTCATCCGAAACGGCCCAAACAGCCGCAGCGGGAGCCTCGACAACGGCCTCGATCGGCTCATGCTCGTCGAGCGTCAGCTCGTCTTCGAGCGAGCTTGCGACGGCGTTGTCGAATTCATCGTCGAACGCGGGTTCGGCGGCCGGCGCGGCGATGTCGGCGGCTTCGGCAGCCTGCTCCACCTGCACGTGCTCGTCGAGCGTCAGCTCGTCTCCGAGTGAGCTTGCGACGGCGTTGTCGAATTCATCGTCGAAGGCGGGGTCAGCGGCCGGCGCGGAGATGTCGGCGGCGGTATTCTGTTCGTCCGTCGCATCGTCGTCCAGCCGGAAATCCTGTTCGATCGACGCAGAGAGTTCGTCGTTTACCGGCAAATCGTCTTCGAACGGCGACACGTCTTCGAGCGAACTGGCGATCGCATGGTCAAAATCGTCGTCGAACGCCGCTTCAACAGCCGGCGCGGATACTTCGGCAACACCGGAACCCAGGTCGGCGGCGGCAACGGCATGGGCAGTTTCGTCCGCCGTGTCGTCGTCCAGCCGGAAATCCTGTTCGAGCGACGCGGCAAGCTCGTCGTTCCCAAGCTCGTCGTTCGCAAGCCTGTCGTTCATCGGCAAATCGTCTTCGAATAGCGACACGTCTTCGAGCGAACTGGCGAGCGCTTCGTCGAAATCGTCGTCGAAAGCAGCTTCAGCAGCCGAGGGAGTTCCGGCAAAGCCAGAGCGCACATCGTCGGCAGCAATGGCAACGGCGGTTTCGTCTACCGCATCGTCGTCGAGCAGGAGATCCTGTTCGAGCGACGCGACAAGCTCGTCGTCGATTGGGTCAGTAGCAGCCGCGTCGAAAGCCGGCTCGCGAAGCTCGGCTGCGCCGTCATTGGCGTCGCCGCCGAATTCGCCCATCAACTCCTTCTCGAGGTCGATGCCGAAATCGCCGTCGTCCGCTGGCTGACTTGCTGCAGCCGCCGTCGACTGGGCCTGCGGCTTGACCGGCTGGCGCGGGTCGAAGCCCATGATCCTGGTCAGTTCCGCGAACGGATCATCGTTGGCGATATCGTTTTGGGCGGCTGCTTTCAGCTGGGTTCTGTCTGCCATTATTGTTCCCGAACTCGCACTCATTCGGACGCCGTTGACGTCGCGCAGGGTTGGCCCTTACCAGCGCAATGTGGGCAAAAGGTGACAGGTTTTTTAGTCAAACCTAACGCATTTCGGTGGGCGCATCGGCTCCGATCAGCGTCAGGCCGGACGTCAAAACGTCCGAAACAGCCTGCACCAGCCCTAGTCTGGCATGGGTCAATTGTCGGTCGTTAACCTTAACAAAACGTAAGTCGGGATTTTCGGTGCCGCGGTTCCAATGTCCGTGGAAACTGGAGGCGAGATCGTAGAGGTAGAATGCCAGCCGGTGCGGCTCGAGCGCAAGTGCCGCGGATTCGATCAGCCGCGGATATTCGGCAAGCTTCCTGATCAGGCCGATCTCGCCTTCGTCGGTCAGCGAAGCGGTGGCGGCGGCCAGCCGATTGCGGTCGAAATTGGCCTCGCCCAGCTGTTCGCTCGCCTGCCGGAACACCGAATGGCAGCGCGCCGAGGCGTACTGGACGTAGAACACCGGATTGTCCTTCGACTGCTCGGTCACCTTGGCGAAGTCGAAATCGAGCGGCGCATCGTTCTTGCGGTAGAGCATCATGAAGCGGATCGGGTCGCGACCGACCTCCTCCACCACTTCGCGCAGCGTTACGAAATCGCCCGACCGCTTCGACATGCGCACCGGCTCGCCCTCGCGAAAAAGCTTCACCAACTGGCAAAGCAGCACGGTGAGCTTCACCTCGTCGCCGGAAATCGCCCGGGCGAGCGCTTCCAGGCGCTTCACATAACCGCCATGATCGGCGCCAAGCACATAGATCAGCTCGACGAAACCGCGATCGACCTTGTCCTTCAGATAGGCGACGTCCGCGGCAAAATAGGTGAAGGTGCCGTCCGACTTGACCAGCGCCCGGTCCATGTCGTCGCCGACCGCTGTCGAGCGGAACAGCGTCTGCTCGCGATCCTCCCAGTCGTCCGGCTTCTCGCCCTTGGGCGGCGGCAGCTTGCCCTTGTAGATATGGCCCTTGAGGGTCAGGTCGTTGATCGCCGAGCGGATTTTCCGGGCGTTGTCGGCGTGCAGGGTGCGCTCCGAGAAAAAGACGTCGTGATGCACATTGAGCAGCGCCAGATCCTCACGGATCATTGCCATCATCGCGTCGATCGTCCTGTCCTTGACAATGGCAAGCGCTTCCTCATCCGGCATCTGCAGCAAGGAACGGCCAAATTCGCTTACCAGAGCCTGGCCGACCGGCACGAGATAGTCGCCTGGATAGAGCCCGGCAGGAATCTCGCCGATGTCTTCGCCGAGCGCCTCGCGGTAACGCAACATGGCGGAGCGGCCGAGCACGTCGATCTGCGAACCGGCGTCGTTGATGACATATTCCTTGATCACGTCATAACCGGCGAAGGCCATCAGATTGGCGAGCGCATCACCCACCACCGCGCCGCGGCAATGGCCGACATGCATCGGTCCGGTCGGGTTGGCCGAGACATATTCGACATTGGCCTTCTTGCCGCCGCCAACGGTCGAGCGGCCGTAATTGCGGCCTTCGCCGAGCAGCGCAGTCAGATGCACCTGCCAGAACGCGTCCTTGAGCCTGAGATTGACGAAGCCCGGACCGGCAACGTCTGCAGCGGCGATGTCCGGGTCGGCGCGCAGCGCTTGCGCCAGCCTTTCAGCCAGAACGCGCGGCGGCTGGCCGGTCGGCTTGGCCAGCACCATTGCCGCATTGGTCGCCAGGTCGCCATGGCTGGCGTCGCGCGGCGGCTCGACGGCGACGCGCGACAAGTCCAGCGAACCGCCGTCTTTGTCTTTCAAATCAAGCGCTTCGACGGCCTTTATAATTCGCGCGTTGAAATCGGCGAAGATGTTCATTGGTGTGGCCCTGGCTCTGGCGGCTTTGCGGGAATCCGGTCTATTGGCCGGCAAAATCGAGCCCCGCCTAGCTTAATTCAGGCGTATGGTCAAACAAACGGCGGTGTTCCTTCAAAGCGTAGGTATCCGTCATGCCAGCCAGGAAATCGGCGACGCTGCGCGCCTTGATGCGATCATCAGCCCGGTCGAGCCCCTCGCGCCAGCCATCGGGCATGGCGCGCGGATCGGCGAAATAGACATCGAACAGGTCGTTGACGATCTGCTCGGCCTGGTTGCGCACGCGCACGACTTCGCTGTGTCGATAGAGATGCTTGTAGAGAAAGGCTTTCAATTCCTCTTCGAAAGCGGCCATTTCGGCTGAAAAGGTCACCATCGTCTCGCCTGCCGCCCTCACCGCGTCGGCGCTGTCCGGCTTGATGCGGGCCAGATTGGCGGTGGTGGAGACGATGACATCCTCGACCATCATCGTGATCTGCCGGCGCATCAGTTCGTGCCCTGTCCTCACATCGTCCAGCGCCGGATAGCGCTGACGCACGCCGTCGAGGATCGAGCCGGGCAGCGAAACCTTTTCCAGCATGTCGAGCTTCAGAAGGCCCGACCTCAGGCCGTCATCGATGTCATGGCTGTTGTAAGCGATGTCGTCGGCGATCGCCGCGCACTGCGCCTCGATGCCGGCGAAGCGGTCGAGCTCGAGGTCGTGCAGCTCCGAATAGTCGCGGATCGCTTGCGGCACCGGCCCCTTCAGCCCGTTTCCGCCGGCGTCGGTCAGCGGTCCGTTGTGCTTGACCAGCCCCTCCAGCGTCTCCCAGGTGAGGTTCAGCCCGTCGAATTCGGCATAGCGGCTCTCCAGCCGCGTCACCACTCGCAGCGACTGTGCATTGTGGTCGAAGCCGCCCCAGGCCGCCATCTTCTGGTTCAGCGCATCCTCGCCGGTATGGCCGAAGGGCGTGTGGCCGAAATCGTGCACCAGCGCCACCGCCTCTGCCAGGTCCTCGTCGCCGCGCAGCGCCCGCGCCAGGGCGCGCGCGATCTGCGCCACCTCGATCGAATGCGTCAGCCGGGTGCGGTAATGGTCGCCTTCATGCGCGACGAACACCTGCGTCTTGTGCTTCAGCCGGCGGAAGGCCGTCGAATGGATGATGCGGTCGCGGTCGCGCTGGAACGGCGTCCGGGTCGGGCTCTCCACCTCGTCGAACAGCCGCCCGCGCGACTTTGCCGGATCGCAGGCATAGGCGGCGCGTGGCCGATAGCCGAATCCGATTTCGCCCAACTCATTTGTCATCGCCCCAACCGATTTCCATAGCCCCAACCAATTTCCATAGCCCCGCCAATTTCCATAGCCTACGCCGCAGTTGACTTGCCCCCTCGCGCTTCATACCTATCATGTGAAACCGAAAGCAAGGTGACGCCCATGGGCGCTGATGCCAAGACCGCCATGAAAGTCGAGATGACCGACGCCGCCGCCAGGCGGATTGCCAAGATTGTGTCTGGCGAAGCCGGCAAGACGGCGCTGCGCGTTTCGGTCGAGGGCGGCGGCTGTTCCGGCTTTTCCTACAAGTTCGACCTGGTCGACACCCGCAACGATGACGACGTCGCCATCGAGAAGGACGGCGCCACCGTGCTGATCGATGACCTCTCGCTGGTCTATATGGGCGGCTCGGTGATCGATTTCGTCGACGATCTGATGGGCCAGTCGTTCCAGATCAGGAACCCGAATGCGGTCGCCTCGTGCGGCTGCGGCACCAGCTTCAGTATTTAGAGAATGCCTACCATTAGCGCGGTCCGTCAGGTCGCGCTTTCAGCCGGGCGCGATCTCGATGCAACGCTGGCGTTCTGGCAAGACGTGCTTGGCATGGCCGTGCACGTGCGCTTCGATCCGCCTGGCATCGCCTTCATCATGGCCGGCGATGTGCGGCTGCTGTTCACCGATGGCCTGCCGGCCGGCACCGTCTATCTCGACATTTCGGGCCTTGACGATTTCCACGCCTCGGCAAAAGCCGCCGGTGTCCCCTTCACTGCGCCGCCGATGCTCGTCCACCGCGATACCGAGGGCCTGTTCGGGCCGGCGGGGGAAAGCGAATGGATGGCCTTCCTAAAGGATCCGGCAGGCAATACGATCGGCCTCGTCGAACGCCATCCGCCCGAGCAGCAATGAGGCCGTCATGAAAATCGTCACCTGGAACATCAATGGCGTTCGGGCCCGTATCGGCAATTTGACCCACTGGCTGACGGAAAGCGCGCCCGACATTGCCTGCCTGCAGGAGATCAAGACGGTCGACGAGCAGTTTCCGCGGGCCGAGATCGAGGCGCTTGGCTACAACGTCGAAATCCATGGCCAAAAGGGTTTCAACGGCGTCGCCATCCTGTCGAAGCTGCGCTTCGACGAGGTCATCAGGGGCCTGCCGGGCGACGATGCCGACGATCAGGCGCGTTTCATCGAGGGCGTGTTCTCGACCGACAAGGGCGCGTTGCGCGTTGCCTCGCTCTACTTGCCGAACGGCAACCCGATCGATGACGAGAAGAAGTTCTCCTACAAGCTGTCTTGGATGGCGCGGCTGGAGCGCTGGGCCGAGGAAAGGCTCGTGCTCGAAGAGGCGCTGGTGCTGGCCGGCGACTACAATGTCATCCCCGAACCGATCGATGCGAAGTTTCCGGAGAACTGGCTCGGCGATGCGCTGTTCCAGCCGCAGACCAGGCAGGCGTTCCGCCGGCTGAAGAACCTCGGCTTCACCGAAGCCGTGCGCGCGGTCACCGACTCGCCGGACATTTTTACGTTCTGGGACTATCAGGCCGGCGCCTGGCAGAAGAACAACGGCATCCGCATCGATCACTTGCTGCTCTCGCCCGAGGCCGCCAATCGCTTTTCCTCGGCCTCGATCGAAAAGCATGTGCGCGCCTGGGAAAAGCCCTCGGATCACGTGCCGGTCGCCATCGAACTGGGTTTTGCGCCAATCTGATCATTCGGGGCCCGAACCGCCGGATTCCCGGTGGATGGACCGTCATATCGCCACAATCGGGGTTTCCGCTGCAATCCGGGTTCGGCCGGGGTTCAGGATGACGATCAGGTTTGCGATTTGCCCATGTGCCGCCGCGCTCGCCCTCGCGGCAACGTCGGCGTTTGCCAATCCTGCATGCCTGGCCAACGGAACATCATTCCAGATCGGCCAGGTCGCCTGCCTGACGCTTTCCGGTCGGAGCCATCTCGCCCGCTGCGACATGGTGCTCAACAACACGTCATGGACAAGGATCCGGAACGATTGTCCTAAAACCAAGCTGGCGCCGCCAGCCACGCCGATTTCAACGCCGGAGTCCGGTCCCGTTCCGACGCAACCGACCGAGAATTGATCTCGACTTTTCGAGATCCCCACTCTTCCTGGCTATTGACCCAGCCTTTACTGGCTGTTGGCTTCGTGCTGGTTTTACCGGTCGCCGCCACCCTTGGTGAGGATGTCGTCGGCCAGCGAAATCGCGGTGCGGCGGTCGGCCTCGCCCGCGGCGGCAAACGCCTCTTCCTGCATGCCGCGTATCCATGGCTGGTCGGAAGGCGCGGCCCGTTCAAGCGCCGCGGTCATCATCGCCAGCCCCCGAACGATCTTGCCGCTCTGGAAGAGCAGGTGGCCGAGCGTCGCCTGCGCGCCGGCATGGCCCTTTTCCGCAGCGAGTTGGAACCAGCGTCCGGCCTGCTTGATGCTCGCCTTGACGCCGCCCTTGCCATTCAGGAAGATCTGGCCCATCTCGAACTGGGCATTCGGGTTGCGGTAGTTGGCGGCGGCGCGCATGTAGTACTCTTGGGCCGCCACCTCGTTCTCTTTGATCGGGCTGCCGGGGATGCCCTTCCTCAGATAGTCGCCGAGCGCCACGAGCGCATCCGAGACATAGCTCTCTTCCGGCGAACCGGGCTCGACGTCCTGGTCGACGATCTCGCTGAAGAACTTGAACGCCGCGTAGTCGTCGCGCTCGACGCCGTCGCCCTCGGCATACATGCGCGCAAGCTTCCAGGTGGCGCCGATCTGGCCGTTTTCGGCCGCGTATTTATAAGCCTCCGCAGCCTGCTCCTTGCGGCCGTTCTTGTAGGCGGAGAAGCCGAACTGGAACACCGCCCACGGGCTCGACTGCGGCTTCACGCCGGTCTTGTCGTCGAACACCTTGTCATCGAAGGCCATGGCCTGGCCCGCGGCGCCCAAGGTCGCGCCAAAAGTGGCGATCGCGACCAGTGCCGAAAAGACAGACAGCCTCAGCAACTCAGATATCCGCATAACAATGTGTTTCTCTCGCACCACCGGGATGGGTGACCGCCCCGTCGCGGGCAGGCCCTACCGTTTGTGCATATTTCCAGATCGCGCCCGACTGATAGTCGGTCGCGCGCGCCTTCCATGCCTTTGCCCTGGTCGCCAGTTCGGTGTCGGACAGCGCCACCTCGATGGTGCCGTTCACCGCGTCGATCGAGATCAAATCGCCATCCCTGAGCAGCCCGATCGGGCCACCCACAGCGGCTTCCGGCCCGACATGGCCGATGCAGAAACCGCGTGTCGCGCCCGAAAAACGCCCGTCGGTGATGAGAGCCACCTTGCCGCCCATGCCCTGGCCATAGAGAGCCGCCGTCGTCGATAGCATTTCGCGCATGCCCGGACCGCCGCGCGGCCCCTCGTAGCGGATCACGAGGACCTCGCCCTCGCTGTAGCTGCGATCCGTAACCGCCTGGAAACATTCCTCTTCCGAATCGAAGCAGCGCGCCGGACCAGAGAATTTAAGCTCCGACATGCCCGCGACCTTCACGATCGCGCCTTCGGGGGCAAGGTTTCCCTTCAAGCCCACGACGCCACCCGTTCGGGTGATTGGTCGGTTGGCGGGACGGACCACATCCTGGCTATCATTCCAGGCAACGTGCTCCATATTTTCGGCTAAAGTGCGGCCGGTCACGGTCAGGCAGTCGCCATGCAAATAGCCGTGGTCGAGCAACGTCTTCATCAAGAGCGGAATGCCGCCGGCCTCGAACATGTCCTTGGCGACATATTTGCCGCCCGGCTTCAGGTCGGCGATATAAGGCGTCTTCTCGAAGGTCCTAGCGACGTCGAACAGGTCGAACTTTATCCCCGCCTCGTGCGCGATCGCCGGCAGATGCAGCGCCGCGTTGGTCGAGCCGCCGGTGGCCGAGACCACGGTCGCCGCATTCTCCAGCGCCTCCAGAGTGACGATGTCGCGCGGGCGGATATTTTTTGCGATCAGCTCCATGATCTTTTCGCCGGAGGCGAAATTGAAGCGGTCGCGCATCTCATAGGGCGCCGGCGCCCCGCAGGAATAGGGCAGCGCCAAGCCGATGGCCTCGGCGACGGTGGCCATGGTGTTGGCGGTGAACTGGGCGCCGCAGGAGCCGGCCGACGGACAAGCGGCTTGCTCGATTTCGAGGAGTTCGGCGTCGCCGATCGTGCCGACCGAGTGCTGGCCGACGGCCTCGAACACATCCTGCACGGTGATCTGCCGGCCCTTGTAGGAACCAGGCAGGATCGAGCCGCCATAAATGAAGATCGACGGCACGTTGAGCCGCACCATGGCCATCATCATGCCGGGCAGCGACTTGTCGCAACCGGCAAGGCCGACCAGCGCATCGTAGCAATGGCCGCGCATGGTGAGTTCGACCGAATCGGCGATGACCTCGCGCGACACCAGCGACGATTTCATGCCCTGGTGGCCCATGGCGATGCCGTCCGTGACGGTGATGGTGCAGAATTCGCGCGGCGTGCCGTTAGCCGCGGCGACGCCCTTCTTGACCACCTGCGCCTGGCGCATCAGCGAGATGTTGCAGGGTGCCGCCTCGTTCCAGCAGCTGGCGACGCCGACCAGTGGCTGCGCGATCTCGGCCGCCGACAAGCCCATCGCATAAAGATAGGAGCGGTGCGGCGCACGCGCCGGACCGACAGTCACATAGCGGCTGGGCAGCTTGGCCTTGGAGATGACTCTGGCGTTCATTCTCTTCCCTTGCCGCGAGCGGCGCGACCTGCCCCATAGCCGAGCCTTTTGGCATGCCCTGGGACGCATTCGAGGTGCGCCGGGTTTATGGCGGGAAGTAGGCAATGTCGGCGGGCGCCGTTGTGGCGCGAGGGTTGTTCAGAAACTGTTGCCAAAACATCACGATCGCGTGAGGCAGGGGGAAGCGGCGTCGTTGCGACGCCGCTTGGTTCGCCGGCAAGCCCCTCAAGCAAAAAAAGGCCGGGCGTCGCTCGGCCTTTTTGATATTGAAAACAGATGCTTAGAACTTGACCTTAACCGAAGCTGAGCCAGCAAGCAGCAGATCGTCGTCATATGTGTAGGTGATGGCATTTGCCGTGTCGCCAACGCCGGTGAAGGTCGACGACCCACTGGTCAGGACACCGATCGAGCCACCAAGTCTGACCTCGATCTTGTCATTCGGCGAATAGGAGATGCCGCTGGCGACCGCCCAAGTGTCGGACTGATAGCCGGAGGTCGTCGAGGTTCCACGATCCCAGGTCAGCGAAACCGCGGCCGACAATTGGTCGGTGAACTTGTGCGCTATGCCGCCCGTGACCGTCCAGCCGTCGCGATAAAGCAGATCGAAGGAAACTGGCGAGGGAGCACCGGTCACCGGGCTACGCACACCTTGGATCGGAATGATGCCAAGCTTGCTCCATTCCTGCCAGCGGATAGAACCAAACGCCAGCCAGCCAGGCGCTATGCCGCTCTGCAGCTTGAGTTCCACCGCCTGGGGTATCTCGGCCGAGGCGGAGACAGGGAACACCCCGGTGGCGCCTGGAACGAGATCCGCTGGAAAGGCGCCCCTGAACCCGGTCGTGTCGACGGTTCCCGACAGTTCGTCATATTTGTAGCTGGAAGAGTAGACCAGGCTTGCGCGCAAGGCGATTTCGGGAATTTCATAGGCGGCGCCAGCACGCCAGCCCCACGCCTCGTCGGAAAGCTGGAACTTGCCGAGGCCGGTATTGCCGAAGGCCAGCAAGGTCTGGCGCGACAGGAATGCATCGACCTCCTGGTAGGAGACCCCGCCGATGAAGCGCAGGGCGCCCTTGCCGACATTCACCTTGTAGGAGCAGGTAAGCCCGAAATCATTTGTTCTGACGTAGTATTCGACCGCTGATGGCGAATAGGCGTTGTTCGTTCCGAAGTCCGCCTCAGCACCATACGGTTCCGTATAGCTCGCAAGGCAATCCACTGGCTCAAAGATGTTGGCCTTGATGCCGATGCGCGGCACCGCATAGTCCCCACCAACGTCCACAGACGAAGACGACAGTCCCGAGCCATCCAGGCGCCGCACATTCTTCAGTGTGCGCTGTGGCGAAACATAGGTGACGCCGGCGTCGATCGAATATGGCGTGGCATCGAACAACTGGTCGATGTTGACACCGCCCCGGTCGAAGCCGCCGGCGTTGACAACGCCCGACATCAACAGCGAAAAGCACCCCGCCCCCAGCAGCGCTTTCAGACGCAAATTGTTCATGAATGTCCTCCCCTAGTACGAATGGACTAAGCTAGACCCAATTCAGGTTAACGGCGCAACAACGAATTCTCGATGCGTACATGTACGCCTCGCCGACCGTGTTTCAGACAAGGTGACAGCTTCACCGCAGAGCCGGAAAACGACCCATTTGGCTGCAAATCGAGCAAAAAAACTCGGAAAAACAAACCTGAAACTGCGCAAAAACCGCCCGTTTTGCGGCAACCGAGCCCATTGTTACATTATGGCAACAATGGGGCCAAAACATTCCGTTTACGTCAAGATTTACGCTGCGGAATGCCTATTTTTCGTGCAGGAAGCCGCCCGAAAAGCGCGTTCGCAGAACTCGCGAATCCGGAGCATCAGGCCCAAAAAGCGGAAGCCGGTTTGGCAAATCCGCTTCCTCAGCCGGTTAAACTCTCAAACACCAGAGATGATGGGTCAACCGGCTTCGCGCACGCGTGTCAGCGCCACCGAAAGCTTCTCTTGCGCCTCGCGATATTCGGCGAGTTTTTCGCGCTCGGCTTCGACGACATCTTCCGGTGCGTTGGCGACGAATTTGTCGTTGGACAGCTTCTTGTGCAGGCGGGCGATCTCTTCAGTCACCTTGACCAGTTCCTTCTGCAGCCGCGCCGCCTCGGCGGCAAGGTCGATCAGGCTGCCGAGCGGCAGGCAGATGGTGGCCTCGTTGAGCACGATTTGGGCCGAGCCCTTGGGCGCCGTATCGACAAGCGAGATGTCGCCGACCCGCGCCAGTCGCTTGATGGCCGAGGTCTGACGCTCAAGCCTTTCGCGGGTTGCGGTATTGGCCCCGATCACCATCAGCGGCGCGATCGCCGCCGGCGGCACGTTCATTTCCGAACGCACGGAACGGATGCCTGAGACCAGGTCGATCAGCCAGTTGATGTCGGCGGCCGCTGCCTCGTCCTCGAAGTCGGGCGACGGCCACGCGGCATGGCAAAGCAGCGACGGCCGTTCCTTGCCCTCACCCGATGTCTCAGCCCACAGCTCTTCGGTCATGAACGGCATCATCGGATGCAGCAGCTTGTAGATCTCGTCGAGCACGAAGGCGACGCAAGCCCGGCTCTCGGCCTTGGCAGCCTCGTCCGCGCCCATGAAGACCGGCTTCAACAGTTCCAGGTACCAGTCGCAGAACAGGTTCCAGACGAAGCGGTAGGCAGCAGTCGCAGCCTCGTTGAACCGATATGAAGTGATTCCATCAGTGATTTCACGTGCCGCGCGTGTCAGTTCCGTCAGAATCCAGCGGTTGACCGCCAGTTTGGCGTCGTTCAGCCAGAAATCGTCGTTTCTCGCGACGTCGTTCATCTCGGCAAAACGTGTCGCGTTCCACAGCTTGGTGCCAAAATTGCGGTAGCCGGCGATACGAGCCGGATCGAGCTTCACGTCACGCCCTTGCGCGGCCATCACCGTCAGCGTGAAGCGCAGTGCGTCGGCGCCATATTCGTCGATGAGATCGAGCGGGTCGATGACGTTACCTTTCGACTTCGACATCTTCTGCCCGTTCTTGTCGCGCACCAGTGCATGGACATAGACGGTGTGGAACGGCTCCTCCCCCATGAAATGCAGGCCCATCATCATCATCCGGGCGACCCAGAAGAAGATGATGTCGAAGCCGGTTACCAGCACGTCGGTCTGGTAGTAGGTCTTCAGCTCCGGCGTCTGGTCCGGCCAGCCGAGCGTCGAAAACGACCACAGCGCGGACGAAAACCATGTGTCGAGCACATCCTCGTCGCGGATCAGGATCTCGCCCGGCTTGAAATTCTCGAGTTTGTCCTCGACCCAGGCCTTCCACGGCCCTTCCAGCGCCAGATAATATTCGATCGCGGCGGCGAGCGCCTCCTCCTCGGTCTTCTCGACGAAGATGCGGCCGTCCGGCCCGTACCAGGCCGGGATCTGGTGTCCCCACCAGAGCTGGCGCGAAATACACCAGGGCTGAATGTTCTCCATCCAGTCGAAATAAGTCTTCTCCCAGTTCTTCGGCACGAACCTGGTACGGCCCTCGCGCACGGAGGCGATCGCCGGCTTGGCGAGCTCCGCCGCGTTCGCATACCATTGTTCGGTCAGGAACGGTTCGATCGGCACGCCGCCGCGATCGCCATGCGGCACGGCATGGCGATGCGGCTCGACCTTTTCGAGGAAACCGCCCGCCTCCATCAGCTCGACGATCTTGTTGCGCGCGACGAAACGATCGAGCCCGTTGAGCTCATCCCAGACGGCCCGACGCTCGGGCGTTATCTCCAGCCCGGCGAGAAACTCGTCATTGTCGGTGAGGGCGACCGCCGCCTCGACGGTGAGGATATTGATGGCCGGCAGCTTGTGGCGCCTGCCGACCTCGAAGTCGTTGAAGTCGTGCGCTGGCGTGATCTTGACCGCGCCGCTGCCCTTCTCCGGATCGGAATATTGGTCCGCCACCACCGGGACCTTGCGGCCGACGATCGGCAGGACGAGGTTCTTTCCGACCAGATGCCGAAAACGCTCGTCGTCGGGATGCACCGCCACCGCCGTATCGCCCAGCATCGTTTCGGGCCGCGTCGTCGCCACGGTGATGAAGGTTTTTGGATTTTCCGGATCGAAGACCTCGCCCTCGACGGGATAGCGGAAATGCCAAAGATTGCCGTTGACCTCCTGCTGTTCGACCTCGAGGTCGGAAATCGCAGTCAACAGCTTCGGGTCCCAGTTAACGAGGCGCTTGTCCTTGTAGATCAGGCCCTGCTTGTAGAGGGTGACAAACACTTCGAGCACCGCCCTGGACAGACCCTCGTCCATGGTGAAACGCTCTCGGCTCCAGTCGGCCGAGGCCCCCAGCCGCTTCAGCTGGTTGAAGATCGCGCCGCCGGATTCGGCCTTCCACTCCCAGACCTTCTCGATGAACTCATCGCGCGTCAGGTCGCGGCGGTGGATCTGCTTCTCCATGAGCTGGCGCTCGACCACCATCTGCGTGGCGATGCCGGCGTGGTCCATGCCGGGCTGCCACAGCACGTTCTTGCCGCGCATGCGCTCGAAGCGCACCAGAATGTCCTGCAGCGTGTTGTTGAGCGCATGGCCCATATGCAGCGAACCGGTGACGTTCGGTGGCGGGATGACGATGGTGAAGGCTTCCGCGCCCTCCTCAGCGCCTGCGCCGGCGCGAAACGCGTCGGCCTCCTCCCAGACTTTGGCGATCTTCGGCTCGACGATTTTTGCGTCGTAGGTTTTTTCGAGCATGGGAAGGCGTCCGGGCTGTCGGGTTTTTGCTGGTCCGGTGTAAATCGGAAGGTTTTGGCCAAGTCAACCGCGACGCGGCAGGCGAGCGGGCTCGCCCGCCATACAGATCGATCGGACAAGATCACAGGCAATGCCACTGCCGAGGCCGTAGGCATTGCATTGCGCATCAACGAAGACGTCGCCCGCTGCGGCGGGGTTCATCCGCCGACCGTCGGAATTATTACTGCGCGCCGCGCGCCACGCGTTCGATTTCTTCGCGTACCAGCCGCTCGACCAGCGTCGGCAGATTGTTGTCCAGCCAGTCCTGCAGCATGGGCCTCAGCATCTCCTCGGCCATCTCGTCGAAGGTTTTCTTGCTGCGGCTGGCGAACGCATCGGAAAGCTCGCCGAAGGCGGCGGCAACTTGCCGGCCCGTATGTTCGGAAAGGATCGCCGGACGAGCGGACGGTGCCTCGCTCGTCGCCGGGCGCGCCAACCCGCTTCGCGGCGCGGCGGGCTCGAAAGCAGGTTCGGCCGCGTCCTCCAAAACCTCAGCCTTCTGTTCGGCATCTGGCGTCTGTCGCAGCTCAGCCCTGTCTGGGGCCCTGTCCGGCCTGGCCGCGGTCTTCGCTTCGCTGATTGCGGCGATATCACGCCGCCACCCGGCAACGATACTGTCGGTCGTCTCCGCAACCCTTGCCATCGCAGGCGCATTCGGCTCCGGCTTGGCGGCCGGGGCCGCTTCGGCCGCGACCCTGTCACCAGCAAGCGTCACGGGCGATTTGACCGGAGCCGGATCGGAACGCACCGGCAGCTCCACGCGCGCGATGACAGGCTCGACAGCCGAGGATTGCGCCTGCACCTCGGTCAGCGTGGCCGGCCTCCTGGCGTCGAACCCCGGACGCAACTCGGCGCGAAACGCGCCTGCCGCTGGTGGCGCCCCGCCTGCCTCCGGCGGCGCCTCGCCTGCCGCCGGTGCCGGTGCCGGCACGGCTACCGACGTCAGATCCTGCAGCAGGTCGTCCGTATCGTCCGGCTGCTTGCGGCCGGTGTCGTTGTCCTCGATGATCCTCCTGATGGAGGCCAGTATTTCCTCCATCGAAGGCTCGCGCTGTACGCTGCTTGCAGTCGCCATCGTCACATCCGCCGCCCTTGTGACTCGTTGCAGATTTCCTGTCCGGCCAAAGCCGGATTCGAATCATGGCAACAGCGTAACCCACGGATCGCCTTAGGAGAATCCCCAATCTGAGGGCATGTTGGATTTCAACAGATTAGAGCCCGCGCGTCCTTTTTGGAGGCGCGGGCTCTAAATAGCTTGAAACTGGATGGAAGTTGAAACTGGTGAGGTGATCAGCGGCCGTCTGGCGTGCGCAGGCCAAACCACTTGTCTTTGACCGCATTGTAATGTTCTTCGGGTCTGTATTTCGTTACCTGAAGGGCGAGACGCTCGACCGAAAGACGACCGACAGCCGAAAGGATGGCATAGCTCGCCACCACCAGATCGCGTTCCGAACTGGCCTGGTTGATCTTGGCGGTGATGAGGGTGGCCTGGGCGTTGAGAACGTCGAGCGTGGTGCGCTGGCCGACATTGCGCTCCTCGATGACGCCGCTCAAGGCAAGCTGCGCGGCGGCGATCACCTGCCTGTTAGCCACCACGCTTTGCTGGGCGGCGATATATTGCGTCCAAGCCGAGGTCACCGCTTGCCGCACGGTGTCGCGGCTGACATCGACCTCGATCCGGGCCTGGCTGAGCGATTCCTTGTTCTGACGCACTATCGCCGACGTCCGCCCGCCCGAATAGATCGGTATGGTCAGCGTGGCACCGATGTTGGCCGTATTGGTTGTGCCATCCCCACTGCTGAGGGGATCGTTTTTGATATAGTCACTGGAAACGCCGGCGGAAGCCGAAAGCTGCGGCAGCAGCGCGCCTTCGGCCGATTTCACCGAAAACGCCGCCGCGTCGACCAGATGCTGGGTGGCGAGGATGGCCGGGTGCTCACTGGATGCAATCGCGATCGCCGAATCGAGGTTCGACGGCAACAGGTTCGCCAGCGGCGAAGCGGCCCTGAGCCTGCCGGGCTCGTCGCCGACGATCTGGCGATAAGTCGCAGCGCTTGCCAGCGCCTGCGCGCGGGCGGCGGCCAGTTCCGCCACGGCGGAGGAGCGCTCGGCATCGGCCTGTGCGACGTCGGTGCGGGTGCCTTCGCCGACTTCGAAGCGCGAGCGCGCCGCGCGTGCCTGCTCGGTCAGGAACTGCAGGTTCTGCTCCGTCAGCACCGCCACTTGCCGATCGCGAATCACGTCCATGTAGGCGCTTGCCGCATTGAACAGAATGTTCTCTTCGGTATTGCGCAGGCTCTCGACCGAGGCGCGGACCTGCGATTCGGCGGCGGCGACGTTGTTCTTGGTCTGAAAGCCGTCGAACAGGGTCTGGTCGATCTGGACGCCAAAGTTGCCGGTGGTTATCGCGATTTTTCCGTTCTCCCCGGGGATATTTCTCCGGGCATCGAAATACCCCCTGGAGTAGTCGATGTTCGCGGAACCGGTGATGGTCGGGCGCCAGCCGGACTTGGCGATGGCAACGCCCTCATCGGTGACGCGGACGCCGGCGCGCGCCGAATTGAGCTGGGAATTGTTCTGATAGGCTTTTGAAAGTGCTCCGAGAATGGTTTCCGCCGAGGCGCCTAGTGGAGAAAGCGCGGTCGCCGAAAGGAAGGCGGCAAAAAGACTCTTGCGTAAAGACGGCACGTTATTCCCTCATTCGTTTTGCATGGGAACCACACCGCGCCGGCTTCTCCCATTCGAGCAGCCGGCGCCGTGTGTTTCAGGTTCCCTGCTGTCTGCCCCCAAAAAGAACACCCCGGTTGTGCGGATCAGCAACAATTATTCAAGCGCAAGCGAACACGACAACGGCTTTGCTGCAAGCCAAAATCATTCAGAACTCGAACGCACGGATACGTTCGAATCCCGGTAGTGGCTTAATTGCCGCATTAAAGGCGCCTCTTCCGGTTACACCCCCCCCTGTTTTCAGAAACAATCGGGCCACGCCCGAATTGCCCTGCCCTTCGACGGCGACGAGCCGACCGCCTTCGGCAAGCTGGTCGAGCAGCGGTTCCGGCACTTTCTCGACGCAGCCGCCGATGAAAATGACGTCGTAGGGTGCCCCGGCGGCATGGCCTTCCGGCAGCGGTCCGTTGACCACGCTGACATTGTCGCAGCCCAGCGCCGAAAGCGTCGACATCGCGGTCTCGGCCAATGCCGGATCGCTTTCCAGCGTAACGACCGACTTTGCCAGCCGCGACAGGATCGCCGCCGCATAGCCGGTGCCGCCGCCGACATCGAGCGCCGAATCGCCAGGGCCGATCTCGGCCAGTTGCATCAGCTTGGCCAGCGGCGAAGGCTCCATGAGATAGCGCGGGCCGTCCGCGGTATTGGCAATGCGGATGTCCTCGTCGATATAGGCCAGATCGCGCTGATCGGGGGCGACAAAGGCCTCGCGCGGCACGACAAGCATCGCCTCGAGCAGCGGCGCGCTGGTTACGTCGGTGGTGCGGACCTGGCCGTCGACCATTTTTACTCGACGTTCGGCAAAATCAGCGCTCATGTTCCAACCAATCCGCCCAAGACCAACCTGTTCAAGATCAATCCGCCCAAGATCGATCCGCTTGCCGCGCCAAGACCGCGGCTCATGTCGACTGGAACCCCCTGGCGCTGGTGCGCGGGAGCTTGGGCAACTGGAGGCCTCGCCCGGAATCGAACCGGGGTGCAAGGATTTGCAGTCCTCTGCGTAACCACTCCGCCACGAGGCCTCATTGCTCCCGGCGTTCCACCCGGTTCCAATAGGTTGCGGCGAAAATGCCGTCAAGCGGCCATGGTGCATTCCCGACGGTTTCCCCTCGGCCACGATGCCACGCGTCGAGCCAACGACACGCATGCTCCGAGAACCGGAGCGCAGCGGACATTAGAGCGCTGCGCTTCCAATTTGACGCGCGGCGCCGTAGGTAAGCGCAGAACCGCCATCATCTGGCCGTCGGAGCAGTATTTCCAAACAAGGCTCTCAGCCAGTCCGGGCATTTAGCCAGGTCGCCGGAAAGACGCCTTCGCAGGGCTTGCCGGCTTGCGAAGTCGGTACAGCCGTCAGTTCGGCCGCCGCCGCCGTTCCCACCAGACGACGAGGCGGCGCCGGTGGCGACGCACCACGGCAAACTCGTAGGAGAGCACAAGCAATCCGATCGGCACCATCCAGAAGCCCAGGATCGGCAGAAAGCCGAGAATGCCGCCGAAGATCAGCACGACGCCGATTGCAATCCTGAGGCCGCGCGAGCGCGGCATGGTGAACTCACGGCCGAAGACCGATATTTTTCGTGCCGGTGGGTGGTTGTGGCTTGCTGCGCTCATGTCTGGTCAGTGGTCCGTTCGGGCAAACTAAAAGCACTAGCTGACGAAAGCCGCAATCGCCTTTTCGGTTCCGCGCACCCCGCCAGACGGCTCATATGAGGACGCCCGCACATGATTGCCAGAAATCGTGGCGCGAAAAAGCGCCGAAAATACGAAATGCTTCTTTGCAAAGCCGAAACGGGTTTGCTATAGGCTGCGCCACTCACATGAGAGCCTCTGTTCCCCGGTAGCTCAGTGGTAGAGCAACCGGCTGTTAACCGGTTGGTCGCTGGTTCGAATCCGGCCCGGGGAGCCAACATTTCCAAAGGCTTAGCTAAACTTAATTGAGGCTCATAAAGCCCACTCTCAGGGCGGTGGCAACAATTTGGCAACAGTTGGCAGGATTCGTTGCCACAGCGTTGCCGTTGCTTTCCAAGGGCTTCCTGCGACTATCGGCAGGTCCATGGGGGACGTGGGAGGGGCGAAACCAATGACGCTACCAGCGTGGTTTCCTGAACTGAAAGACGTTGTGCTCTTTGCGCTCTCACTATGGGGCGCTGTTCTGTCGACCATTATGTGGCGCAAGAATGCCAGTCGTGATCGGCGGAGCGTCAGTGTCGAGGCGTCAACCGGGTTTGCCGGCTATGATAACGGGATGACTGGCCCGTCGTTGATTGTAGTAGAGGCAACTAATATCGGGCATCGCGACGTCACTATCACGACGCTTGCGCTCGAGCTCCCCGAAGGGAAGAGGCTGCTCGCGATGGCCAGGAATGTCGTCCCTGGCTATGCAGATACGCCGTTGCCCACGACCCTCAAAGACGGGCAGCGAGCTCGCTTGGTTTACCTCTTCAGCGATGTCGGACAAGCGATCAGAGGCCAAGGATTGGAGAAAACGACACTTCAGGCCGTCTGCGTAGACAGCACCGGAGGAATTCATCGTGGCAAGAAGATGCCCGTCAGCGCCAGCGACTTGCTAAAGTAAGAGCCCGCCACCGTGAGGCAGCGGGCTATCAAGTGGAAATGTTTTCCGGTTGATCAGTGCCGTCCCGCGGGCCCCTCAAGAAACTCCATGAAGTTTTCCACCACCTTGTCCGAGGGTGTTGACCGGGAATTGCAGGCACTAAGAATGGCAGCCGCGATTTTCAGCATGTCGGTGCGACTTCCAACAATCTTTGAGACCACGGCGTTTTCTGTGCCGCCGTCATAGGTCGAGCGCTGCAAGACATGCAGCGTCAGCCTGAGATTGTCGCCCATGAGCTGAAGCGGGCCGGCGCCAGTGACGAACGTGTCAGAGATGCAAAAGGGTTCGACGGTCGGGGCGGAAGTAAGCGCGTTCATGCTGACACCTTCTTTCCGATGAAAGCTTCGAATTCGGGCTCGGATTGCCTCATCCATTTCTGGCGGTCCTTTTCGCCGATCTGAATGACCGAAAATACGCGTTCACCACCAACCTTTGTGTCGAGCAGTTTCACGGTGTAGCGGTCTCCTTCTGAATACCGACCGCTGCCGGCATAAACGCCATCGCCTTCATACCGTCCGGTAGCCCATTGCCCCATAATGAGGAGGGCGAGATGGCTTTCGGATCTGTCGAGATTGTCAATCGTGCGGTTGAAGCGAACGAGCGGGTTTATCTCTGTCGCCGCCTTCTTCATTTCCGCAAAATGGAAATCAAACCGCTCCCTGGCCGATTGCGCCGCCTTCGTGTCGATGATCATCGAAGCGGCCGCCAAAGCCACCGCAGTTGCCCCTGTGCCGAGCAGCATTTGCCGCCGGTCGATTCTTACTACATCCGTGGTCATTAGGTTTCTCACTGGGTTTGGGCTTATCACGGCCCCTCACATGGCGATCGGCGCCAAAGCCGGGGGGTGATAACCTGCCAGTGAGACAGGCCGGTGGCTTTTAACCGCGAGGTCTGGACAGCACCACCGCCCCCGGCCTATAAGAAGGCCGTTCGCGGCAGCCGCCAAGCTGCGCGTCATCCCGATAGACGGGATAAACGACTTGAGATCGCGCCAACGATTTTAGGTCGTCACTGGTCCGGGTTATCACGCCCACGGACATGATGCTCTCAGTCGGTTAATAATTCAAGCACGCCCTTTCGGGGGCGAAGCTTGCGCGATCCTCGCGGGTGCGCAATGCTCGGGTTGGCTTGGCCGGGGGGATTATCATGCGCTACGGCCGCCGAAACGCAAAGAGCCGTTGCGTGACATGGTGGACTAGCATCGAAACGGGGGCATGCTCGGTGCTAATCGCTAGTACTGTTCTGCTGAGCTTGCTTCAGTGCATCGAGCTTGGCGGGGTCAAAGGAAATAGTGGTTCCAGAAGCTTTTTCATAGTGATCGATCGTCCGTTGTATAACTTGCCCAAGCAATTTTAGCGTTTTGTGAGACATCACAACAGATACTTGCTCGTAAATCTGGCCGTCGCTGCGCTCATCCTCCACCCCGAATGTTATGATTGAGTCATTGTCGCTAAACCGCATGCCGATTGAGCTCGCGGGTATGTATCTAAACTCTGGCGCCCTAGTTGCCAACGGTCATCTCCCTAACGTGTGTTGAGGTTTTTTGCATCGGCGCGCTTATTTCGCTGCGACTAGTAGTCGCCTCATATTTAGCCAAAAAATCATGCGTTTGATTGTTGGATCGCTCATGTCCGATTTTCTCGAACTTTATCTTGGGGACATACCCAAGGGATAACGCGATGTCAGAGATTGTGTCTGATTCCAGATTACAGGGGGCAGAGAGCCATCGCGTTATCTGCTCTGGCCGTTTGTCGAGTTTTCTTGCAATATCCGCTTTAGTGATGTCACTTTCATGAAAGGCTTCGAGTAGCTGATCATTAATCTCACCACGAAAATTTTCCCTAAAGTAACCTATCCAATATTTTGCAATGTTAGGTTCTTTTATCGCGCTCATCAATCGCGTTAGAGAGATAGTCATCCAATTTACCTCCTGATACTGGACCATAGGTCACAAACAGAGATCGCCAGACTGCCTTGCACCGTCTTATTTCTTCGCGCCACACGGGCCATCTAATATATCCATCCGTAACCCATTGAAGGCTGAAAAGGTCGTGCGAGGTGCGTATGTTTGTCGCGATGAACACATCCTTCATCGCGAACCGGCCAAATATTCTAGTGCTCGGTCTGTCTCTCTTTCTAAGCTCCCAAACCTCGTCATCGCGAGGGTTAAGGATCTTGATATCGACTTGCAAATTCTTGTCACTTCCCACCGTGACCCTTCTGCCTTTTGTGAAGCCATCAATCCAAGCGCGCAATTGGCCAGCGTTTTCCCCATCAACGCCATCTGCAGTCTCCGGGTCCAATTCCATCAGGACATCAGGCGGCGCATAAACAACCCTTAGTCGATGCCCAGATATGATCGATCGGACCTCCAGAAGGCGGCCGTCGGCGAGGCACTGCGTTAGTATGGGGTCTATTGACATTAAAATCAATACAGGTTCTTAAATTGAGAGACAGGCTGACACGTAGGCGCGCCGCGCGCGCTCAGTCAAATGCTCTTGCATACGGTGAAGGAAGTTCCGGCAAGACTGCACCTTGGGATACAGTGGGGTAGCACAGGTCCTGCTGGACCACCCGACCGGACTAAGGCCTAGTTTCCGAACGGGTCTGTGTTGGCTGATGGTGCAAACGGGTTGCTGTCGTAAGTTCGCTCATAGCCGTTCTGGTATTGCTGGGTATAGCCACCACCCAAATTCTGGCTGGTCTGCGAGTCGAGCGTCCCGTTCCGATAGGTGTTATAGCCACCGCCAAGATTTTGCTCAGTCTGATATGTGTTGCCCTGGTTGTCGGTTGAACAGAGGCCCGACGTGTCGAACAAGCAATTCGCATTTGCTGCCGAGGCAGCTGCGAGAACCGCCACGATCGCAGTAATCATACGCATTGGATCAATCTCCCCGGCCCCGACGACTGTCGGACCACAAATTAGACTGTGTCATGCATACAGAGGATCGGCAAGCACCAGCGAGCGTTACCGGCCGGCGCGCGCCTCGCCTTCAATCCTTGTCCCAAAAATCCTGCAGCGAGGCGTGCCGAAGGTCGTCCTCGCCGCGCAAGTGCTTCACGCGGGCTTTGATCCCCGGCTTGACCCACTGCGTCGCCGGCCGCTTCGGCATGTCCCTGGGCGGTGGCCCGGCATGTTCCTGAACCCGCTTCCAAAGCCGCTCGCGCATCTCGCGATTTACACTGACGCACGTCCAGACTCAGCACGCCTTTTCGGAGCGAAGCCGCGCGCGCAGGCTACCTGCTAAAAGTGACAATCTGGGATAGCTCGGCGATGTCGCCATAGATCATCGAACCTTTGACGAGAAAACACTTATCACCGAGGACTTCGAAGAGTGAGCTTGACGCGGTGCAAACCGGCAGATTCTTCGAATTGGCGTACGTACCGAGCGTCGCGGTTTCGACCTTACGGTCCGCAGCTTCGGCATAGCTGACGCTGATCGCGAGGATAGCGATAGCAAGGTGGCTCGGGCGTAAGTAGGGTCGCGACATGCATCAAATTAGCACCGGCCCTTGATGGGTTTCGTCCATCGTTTGGATGAAGCGGTCACCTATATTAGCAATCTCTTGACTAAGACGCGGGCCGCTCCAGACTCATGGAATGGCGCGGGGAATTGGGATTGGAGATCTGGTGGCGATCACGGCCACCGTCCGCAGGCGGGTCACTGAGGACCGCGTCAGCGTCTCAATCCCCTCTTACAATTTCCCGCATTCGATCATCGATCATACCAAGGTGAAGAAGGGGCAGCAGATCGAGCTTACCGGAGAGGTCACGCGCATAGACGAGGAAGGCGGCAGGGTGACAATCGCCATGGGACTGCTGGTGACGGTCGACATCGACAAGATCAGGCTCGTCGAGAAGTACAGGCCACCGAAGCGCAAAAAGCCGCTCCGCGACATGGTGGATTAACCACGATTAGGACTTCCGTGATCGCGTATCTCCGCCCGCCCCCAACCTCTGTTAGCTTATTCGTGCGGCGGACCCCAATCCGCCAGGCCGGCGTCCTACGCGCAATCTACCCCAACACCCCGCCCAAGCGGCGCCGGCCACTTTCAGCCCTCTCGTTCGAATGTTGGCTTCCAGTCTCGATTGCGTGCCCGCTGCTGGCCTTCGTAGTCAGGAATGCATGTGAAGAACACCGACCGTCGGTCACGGCCGGCAGCCTTGCAATTTGAGCAGACAAAGAGCCCGACTAGGTCGTCATGCATCGAGCCGTGGTCACGGCCGAGCCTGTCAATCAGCGCCTGGATGTCGAGTTTCGTCGATTTGCAGCACATCGGGTGTCCGCAATTGACATAGATGGTTTCGCGGGCGGCCAAGGTGTCGGCGAGGGTTTTTCGAGGCATGGCGATCTCCGTTGAAGGGGTCGCCGCAACGGAAAGGATTATATTCCTGAGGTCTATCTGAAACGCAAGCGGGCCTGCCCATCAGAGCGTTGACGCAACTGCCTCATCTAATAGCCCCGAACCTGCCACGCCCAGGAGCAACAGCACGGAAAGCGCCAAGACAGCCAATAGCATGATGGGTGTTGCGTCTGGGAAGATGACGGTGATCGCGCGAGTCGACAGAGCCCCCAAAATCTCACCGCCGCCCTCGATCGACGCTTCTTTCCGCTGGCTTCTCCTCATCCCACGGGACGGGACCCCAACATTGTTCATGTTCAAAATTCTGGCCGAGATGTCTCTGGCAATTACCGGATCATCGGACAGATGGCCTGTAATCCATTCAGGGAGGTATTCCTCACCGCGCTCGCTCATGGCACCTAGTAACCCGCGTCACATTTACTCAACTTGTAGACTTAATCATATCAGTTACTACCATCGGTTGCGACAGGCAAGTCTTAAAGCGCGTCGCGTCTGACCGACCTCATGCGACGCGCTTTATCCTGGCGCGCGGCCGGTATGTAGTAGACCCGCCGCTCCATTTGCGAAGCGACGGGCCTCCAACCCGTTCCCCATCCTTGACCATGCAATTGCGGTGCCAGACGTATTGACCCATTGCGGGGCACCTTATGGCTTTACACAGCGGACTACCGCCAGTCAGCTGTGACGACACGACGCCGTACAGCGAAAAGCCCGCTGGCGGGAGGGGCCGACCGCGGGCTTTCATTTGGGAGTGTCTTAGCGGCTACATCCTGAAGGAATCGACCGCTGCAGTTGTAATGCGTGGTTTGTGCAACGGTTCCGAAGTTTTTTGAGGCAGGGACCACGACCAACCAATCAAGCCCGAGGCGGAGCATTTCGAACATTGTCCAGTGTGCGGGCAGCATTTCGACATGCGCGATCTCGGCCAGGTGCTTCACCATGCGAAGCCGGAGCATCAACCGCTGCAGCCTGTGAATTGAAAAGCCCGCGCTCCACAGAGGAGAATGAACCCCACGGCGGGGTGGCGCCTGCCTTGTCGGCTAGACGCTCTAGCTGCTCCGGGTGAAGCTGCGGAACCACTGGCGAAGGTGCGCGTTAGGCACGACCCTGGTGAGGATGCAGCATGACAGCTCGCCCAATCGTCTCGACAGCCGCGGCGATCCTGTTCGCCGCCACAAGCATGGCTTACGCCCGGCCGGATGCGCGCACCATGACTTGCGAACAGACGCAGCAGCTGATCCAGAGCCGGCGCGCGGTCGCCCTGACCACGGGCCGCAACACCTATGATCGATATGTCCGCCAATTTGGCAATGAGTGCGACCGCCCCGCCGTGCCCGTCGCCTCCTATGTCCAGACGCTTGACGGTCAATGTCGGGTCCATCGATGCGTGGAATGGCAGCATTTCGATTTCCAGTGAGCCGGCTTTTGATCCAATGTCTGTTCGCGCGACGTCTCTGCCCCCGCTCTTCACGGAGAAAAGCGAGAGAAGCCCGCGCCTCTGGCGGAGAGCGCGGGCCCGATCGGGCCGCATCCCGATCTGCAGCGGGCAAGCGGGGGGCCATGCCCACTGGTCACAGACAATCATTAGGATTTACTAAAGTTCCGCTTGAGAAACACACCCGAGGCGTCTTTCAAACGATAGGGGCGAGAACCGCGTCAGGGTCGAGGCCAAGGGCCGTGACTAGCCGGATTGCGTCCGGGTCGTCGCAGTAGACCTCAGGTCGATCGGGCGCGAACCAGCGGGCGAAATAGACCGGGTTTTGCGTCAAGGCGGCGTAGGCATCGGACATCTTGCTGGCGTCGATGATGCGAGCCTGCACGAGCGATTTCAGAACTGTCGGACGAGGCGGCGGCGTTGGCTCTGGACCGGTGAATTTCTCACCATCGAATGAAAAGCCGGCGAAAACATCGTCGGGAACCTTTGTCCATCCCGGCTCTGGGCGACCTTCGAAATAGGGCCGATCATACGAAATCGAATCCACCAGGCCATCAATGATTCGGGCGTATCTCATGTCGTCCTCCAGAATTTCACCCGGGCGTAGACTTCAGTGCCTTGCGACAGCGCCAGACCTAGGCCGTTGGCGGCGGCGGACGAGGCGTAATACTGGATCGCAAAGGCCTTGCTGGCGACGACCGCAGCGCCGCCCGTCGATATCCCGCCTGAGTTCGGGCTGCCGTTGCTATGCGCTACGACACCCATTCCGGCGGTCGTGCCGTCGGTGATGTTTTGCAGGCGTGAGCCGAAACTACCGATGGTATAGGAGTTAATCTCCCATTCGACCCAACCATCGACAGTCGGGGTAAACTCGTTGGAGGCTACCGACACCAGGCCTGATGGGTCGCGAACTTCGGTGTTGAGCGCATGCGTCGTCCATGTGGTAGCGACCGGCGTTCCGCCCCCTGTCCCGGACGACTTCTGATCTTCGAGGACTGCATCAGGAGTGCCGCCGACGCGAGCCGAGCCGACATAGAAGCCGCCGGTCCCGGAAATCGCGCCGGAGAATGTCCCGGTCGTTCCCGAGACCGCGCCGGAGAACGTCCCAGTTGTTCCTGAAACGCCGGCTGAAAATGTTCCAGTCGTACCTGAGACGGCACCGCTGAACGTGCCAGTCGTACCCGCAACAGAGGCCGGTGTCGTGGCCCCGAGTGTGCCGTTGAACGCATTCCCTGTCGTGAACGTCTTGTTGGTGAGCGTCTGCGTGTCGGTCAGCGTGACGTAGCTGGAATGGTCCGTCGCATCGAAGGTGACGGCAATGTCGTCAGTGCCAATCACCGGCTCATCGGTCGTAAATATAAACATGCGGCTGGCGTTGACCGTCCCGAGCTGGGTGCGAACCGACGTGCCCTTCTGCAGGGTGCGGGCGGTGCGGGCATCGGCGGCGCGAAACCATTCGCCTTCGGACGCGGCGTAAATCCCGTTTTGCGTGCCGTCGGTCTGATCCTTCACAAGGACACGGTCGCCAACCTCAGTGACGACGCCATCGATCGTCAGCAAGCCGCCGGCTTCGACCCCGATTGGGCCGGTCGTGGCAAGGCGGACAGGCTCTCTCTCACCCGTCAGGAGTCGAACGGCAGCGGTGGCAGGTCGGGCCATGGAAAGGTCTCCTCAGGGCGATGTCATTTTTTAGAACGCTCCGAACGGGTCGAGGGGCTTGGGGGCGATGCTATGCTGGCCGTATTGCTTCTTGCGGCTGCGTTCCACGCGTCTCGCGTAGCCGGGCGAAGCCACTTCCCGCATTGAACTCAGGAACAGGAAATCCAGAGTTGGCCGGACATAGAACAGGTTGGCGAAAATCGTGTTCTGGGTCGCGAAGTTCAGCAAATCGGCGAACCTCACTTCTTCGTCCGGGCTCAATCCGGCATCGCGGGCCTTCAGGAAAAGGTCGCCGAGATCGGCCAACGTGCCAATCGCGGGGCCAGCGGCTGTTTCGAGCAGTCCAGCATGAAATCTGTTCATTGTGGCGGCCTCCAGTCCGAACCTATGGGCTGCACCACGCCGCCACGTAGGAACGGAGAGAGCAGATCCAGCGAGGCGCTTAGATCGGCGTCATCTTCATCCGTGATCTCTTCCGACACCCACGGCGGCTCTCGACCGCCGACGACTAGGTGCATAGCCTCTAGATATTTCACTGGCGCCGTCACTACGGTCGGCGGGTCGAGTTGTCCCAGGAGGTAGACATGCTCCCCGGCCTTAGTCTCGGCGGTGCCCATGAAGATCTTGGTGACACCCAGCAGGCCGCTACCATCCAACGACTCGGAAAAGCCCTTGAACGGTCCGCCCTTTTTCAGGACCACGGCAACCAGGTGGCCGGCTCGAATTTCCTGCGACGGGTCGGCCTCCAGCAAGCTCCCGTCGGGAACGAGGTGCCCGAGGCAATAGCCATTGGCGTAAAACGAATAGATGTCGCTCATGGCTGCCCCGCCTGTTGATGCCGGTAATCGGCGTTGGACGTGACGCCCTTGGTTTGAGCCCGAACGCCGGATCGGTTGTCGAGCGGACCGCCGAGGCTCAGGAAGGACAGCAACAGCGCATCGGCTTGGATTGCCGGGCGGCTCAATCGTGCCGGGATAGAGGCCCGTGGCCCTTCCATCGCCTCACGACGAAGGGTCGTCAGGTTGACACGCAAATCGGGACGCTTTGCCTTCTCAAACTCGCCGTCGGTCGCGATCAGGGAACGCTTCAGCGCATCGGCCTCGAACAGCTCGCCGCGTATTTCCTCGATCAGGCCGTAGACCTTGCGCCACCGCTTCGAAAGGTCGTCCGCCTTGGCCGCGGCGTTCTTTCCAAGCGCCTCGATATCAACGGCAGCCTCGTCTTGTGCAGCCTTCGCACGCCTGAGATCGGCGCCCTCGATTGCCTTCTCGATGAGCTCGATTTCAGCATTGCAGTCAGCGATCGACGCGCGAACCTCGGCCAAGTTGCCATCGCCGAAAATTGCCTGATCCTCGGCTTCCGCGAGCTCGGCTTTCCGGGCCATCGCCGAGTTAAGGTCGTTGTCGAGCAGGGAAATCACCGCGGCGAACTCGGCGGAGGTGCGGGCAGCGTGAAGCGCCTCGGAATGGGCGGACAGTAGCAGGGTCGTCATGGGTCTTTTCCTCATCTCGGGTTCATCGGAAACCATTTGTTCAAATCCTCACCAGCCGCCTTGCAAAGCTCGATCGCACGACGCGGGTTCTCGCGGGCAATCGCGGTGATCGCCGACAGGCTCTTGATCTTCCCGTCTTCGCCGCGCTTGAAGGGGTTCTCAGGCTGAGCCGACGAGGGCCACTTTTCGCCAATCGTGGTCATTTCCGGGCTCCTTTCGCGGTGCGAGCCTTTGCCTTGGCCACGGCTTGTTTCTGGGCCTTTCGCAGCTTGGCCGCGTTCGCGGGGGCTGAGTTGGTTGCGGTCTGGGTCATCGGTAGTCCTCCAGTGGGTCAACGTTGACGGCGGGCCGCGGGCGCTCCACCTCCAGGGGTTCGATCTCGTCAATGTCGGCATAAGCTCGCGCCTGTTCCCCAACCACGCGGCCCTCCCGGTCGAGCTTCAGGTAACGGTTGCGTGCCCTGTCCAAGCGCTGCACGAATTCGCTCATCGGAAAAACTCCAGCGGGTCGGAAATCTTGTTGGAGTGATTGGCCGAGGCCTTCACCGGCCAACCGTCGTCATCGGCCTTGTCGAAATCGAGGGTCAAAACACCGGCCGCAGCATTCGAAAAATCGTCATGGTCGCCGATCTGGTGATCGATCTGGGCGCCACGCACGACCAGCGTCAAAAGCTGCTCCTGCAACTTCGGCACGTCGAGCAATTCGACCTCACCAGCGTTGAGAAGCGGCTCGAAAGCCTCGTAAATCTCGGTGCGGCTCAATTCCGAGCTTTTGAGTTTGATTTGCTCCAGCGTGCTCATGAGCGGCCGCCCGTCGATCCAGAAGAGCCTTTCGAAGAAATCGAGGGGGCTCGGCACGGAAGGCGTCATGCCGACACCTCGCCGAAGCTCTCGACGCGGGCCAGATGCAGTTGACGCGCCCATTCCTCGAAAGCGAGCACGTCAGCAGCGGCGATCGCCTCGCGCATGAGACGGTGGCAACCGGAGGCGTAGCGACGATAACCGACAGGAAGGCTACGCAAGGCGGTACGGCTTTCAACGGCATAGGTGTGCCGGCGGCGGCGCAGATCGGTGCGGGCAATCGCCTGCCAATCCGTAAAGGTGATCCGCTCAGCCATGCTGCGCCCCCATGATCCGGTCGCGGAGCGAGCCGGGCGTGACATCCCTCGGCACCGGAGCCCCTATCAGTTCGCCCTCGCGGCGCCGTGCGTTGGCAATGGTGGTGAATTCCGCCCAGTCAACCGATTGGCCGTTGAGCCACTGAACCTGCATTGCCCGAAGCTGCGTCGTCAGAACGGACCACGTCTCGGCGGACACGGCCCTGGCGATATCAACCTGATCCCTGCCGCCGCGCTCTGAAATCACCTTCTCAATGAGATCGGTGGTATCTCGATAGGAAGCAGTGCGCTTGTCCAAGTCATTGAGCGACGGCAGACGCATCTTGCCGTTACGCGTCACACCACGTTCCCGGCGGGTTGCCTGCTTCGTCTCTGCGGCTTCTGCCTGCATTTTCTGCCTCGAAATCACTGCCCATGTTGCCATGACGTTGCCACGGCACAAATCACCTGATGCAGTTATCGCACTGAAAGCCTTTAAATACAAGGCATACGGCCTTTTAAAACAAACGGTGGAAACCCGGTTGTCGGCTAAAACGGCTGATTTTGCATGCCGAGGGCGCTGCGAAGAAAAAACGACGCGCGGGCGAGTGCTTCAGGCCACGAATGTTCATTTGACCTCTTCCTCGTACAAGCGGGCCACGATGATATCTGCGGCAGCCTCTTTTGCGTCTTCGATGGAATAGTGAATGGATTTTGCCCGCCACCGGCCGTTTTCGAACACCTGTAGTTCGAACATCTCGGCAATGCGGTGCGACGGCAACATGCCTACAACATTGGAGCGCTGGCTACGGGGCGGGAATTGGATTACCTCACCCACGGACTTCACCCCGAGATATAGATGTAGTGGTGGAATCCGCACTAAGCTCTGTAGTGGTGGAATCCGCACTAAGGATTTGCTTTTTGTGGTGCACAATCCGCACTGAAATCTGGCGTTTTCCACCACTGGACTTTTGTTTCTGAGATGCAGCCCGGGCAGCCCGGGCAATGAGTTCCGCAGCCTCTATGGTCTCAATCTTTCGCCAGTCATCTGTCGGTTGTGTCAACTCAGTGTGGCGGTAGGTCAGCCGGAAGAAGTTGGGCCGGCGCCATTCAGCATTTCCGGCCCTGCCTTCCTGTGTGATCTCGACAAAACCGAGCGCAACCACCTCACGCACCGCTGGCGCGATAGCGTGTCTGTGTATCCCATAGGCTTCGAACTGATCGAACGTCGTCGGCAGCTTGCCATTGTCGTTGCCGCCGTGGCGTCCAATCTCGATCTCAAGCCTGTCCAGCACGCGGTGACCGGATTGCGAGAGCACCCGATAAGCCGGGGACTCCTGCATCTCGACCAGGCGCCACGAGAACTGGCCTGCTATCTGAGTCCGTCGACCCTTTCGCGCTCGGCCTTTGTCAGCCATTGACGGCCTCGCATTTCAGCCGGATGTGGACTCGCCGGTGATGCAGCCGACATAGCCAGCGAACATCCATGGGGCGGTCATAGCTATCGTGGTGCGCCTCGGCATCGAGGGCGCCGCACTCCTCGCAGGGCTCCTGAATGATCAGGCCACGTTTCACCGCGGATCGGAGTGCTTGCTGAGCCCAGACAGCCTTGGGGTGCGCGTTCTTCCACTTCGTTGCCGAGGAGGTCATGGGCGGCCTCCCAGGCAGGCGAGCTCGACCACCACACGCGCAACGGGCGGTGTGAGACGATGCCGGACGGCGATGATGGCGGCGGCGATCTCCGTTGCCGAAACCCCTACGTTGGGGTACAGTGCCATTGTCTGGATGCCTTCGGAAAAAGCGCTGGATATTTCGACGCCGCCCTGCCTGACCGCAGGTGCGGCGTCTCGCTTATGAGCTTGTCTCATCCACGCTGACCCCTCAGAACGGAGGCAATGCGAACAGCCTCGACAGCTTCGGGCGCCGACAAGCCGAATTTCTTCCGCAGCAAGGGGACGATCGGTTGCCCGATCTGCTCGCGGCTGGTCTGCGAATACCACTCGCCGGCAAAGGCGACAGCTTCGCTCGTTTCATGATCGATATAGGACATCTCACGCGGCCTCCCGCTGGGCGGCCCAAGCCTCAAGCCATGCGTCGATTTCAGATTCCACCCAGAGACGGCGACCGGGAACCCGCCTCGGGAACCGTCCCTCCTTCTCCATCCTGCGGAGATGTTCGGCGCTGTAAGGAATGCCCTTCTCGGGCTTCAGTGCTGCATGCGGTATAAGTCGCATTGGATATTGCTCCTGTCGTGAAAGTTGCTGACAGGTGGCAATATGGCGGTGTTCATGGGTCCGCGAATACGACAGAACCCTAGCAGGAACCGAGGGGGGTTTTGTTCAGGCTTTGTTTCAGTTTGGCAGCAGCGCGCCTCACCTGAAGATCGATCTGCGGCTCGTCTTCGTCGGGGTCTCGGCCTTGGGCAATGGAGTAGAAGGCTTTCGCAAATTCAGAGAACCTTTTCCCGGGTGTCCCACTGATCTGCCCAGGCAAAAACATTTGAAAAAACCGGGCCGCCATATCGATGGTCCGCTGTTTTCGGTGTTCCGGGGGACGACCATTTTCAACGGTTTGAGCGTCGCGGGCGGCTTGAGCGATCGTCTGTACCGCTGCCAAGACGAGGGGCCGTTCGAACTGAGAAATGGTCTGTTCGAGCCGGTCGTTGTAAACAGGTCCAAATACGTCTGAGAGCCAAAAGTCTGCGTGAGAATGCGGATGGACACGGAGGGCGGTGATCCGCTCCATCAATGCTTCAGCTAGTTCTCCGACCTCTTTAATTGGGACATTTCGATCCGAAGATGACGGCCTCGCTTTTGCTCGCGGATGAGGCGTCGCCAGCAAGCATCCATTAAGTACCTGCCGAGCCGAGTGATTACAAAGGTCAAGCCTTGCGACGCCAAGAAGGTGGTCAAGCTGCTTGTCAGTGAACTCGCGCCTGTAGGGATCTACGATCTGTTGCTGGCCCATCACGCCCGCCCCCGGTACGCGTCGAGATCGGAAACGTTGTCCGGCGGCAACGGCGGCGGTGACACGATCTCCCGCAGCTTGCGCGCCCACTTGTCCAGCGCCTCGCGCATTTCGTCGGCGTATTCGTATTGATCGTATGTGCGTTCAATGCCCTTCTTGCCGTGGCCGGCGACCATTTCTGCGACATTGCTCGGCACTTTCAACGAAGAAAGCCGGGTCCGCACGGTGCGCTTCAGATCGTGATTGTGGAAATCGGCCGCGGCGCTGATCGGCGCGCCGCGCCTTCTCGCCATCGCCTTCAGTATGTTGGCGACGTGCTTGCGCTGGCGCTCCTGCGGCTTGCCAAGCGAGGATGATGGTTTCGTGCCGAACGTGGTTGAGAAGATATGATCGCCGGTATTCTTCCCGGTGAAGCGCGGCAGGCTTTCCAGCAGCGCGACCGCGTCGTCGCTGAGGTGGACCAGATGCGGCACGTCCGACTTGAAGCGCTCCGGCGGAACGGTCCAGAGCCTTTTGGCAAGGTCGATCTCGCTCCATCGCGCCTCTGCCGCCTCGTCCTTTCGGACGCCGGTCAGCAGCAGGAATCGGAACAGCGGCCCATAGGGATAGGCCATGCGCCCGGTCGCGCGCCAGAAGGCGACCAGTTCGTCATCAGTGAGGACGCGCAAGCGCGGCTTCTTCTCGCCGGTCAGTTTCTTCGGCTTCACGCTCTCGGCCGGCGAGAACTCGAGTCCGTATTTGTTACCGGTACGGGTGTCACCATCGTCGATGGCCCAATTGAAAAACGCTTTGATATGACCGAGCACGTTCCGCGCATGGGCGCCGGCCGGCGCACGCTCGACAATGGCCTGGATGAGTTCCTTCACGTCAAAGCGCGTGATGTCGCTCACCATCTTGTCTTTCCAGACTGGGATAAGCTCTTTGCGGATTTCGTATTCGGCGACCTTGCCGCGACGCTGGCCTTTCAGGGTCTTGATGTATTTCTCCACAACGACGCCGAACGCGTTCTGATTGCCCCTCTCGACCTCCTGGGTGGCGTCCTGGGTGGCCTTCCGCTTCGCTTCCGCTGCCTGCCGCATCTCCTCGCGGGGATCGATGCCCTTGCGGATCTTGCCCCGCCACTCGTCGGCCAGGGCGCGGGCCTGCTCCAGTGTCAGGTCGCCGCTGCCGCTGTCCTTATATTCACCGAAGGCATGGCGAACCGGATTGCTGCTGCCGGGGAACCGCGTCACCAAGCAGAATGTGCGGCGAAACTCGCCCTTGCCGTTCTCCGGCCCGACGCGGACGATCAGGTTGCGGGTCTGCTCGTCCTTCACATCGTACCACTTTTCGGAAGGCTTCAGCGCCTTCACTTCGCGGTCTGTTTTATAGCTGCGCTTTTCCATACCGGTTGGCCCTTCGTGGCAACGTTATGGCAACATTTTTCTTGCGCTACTGCTTGTTGCCATGTGCTACAATGTGGCATGGCTTAGACCTAACCGCAAGAGATAATTGGATTTTATGTGCTATGGCGAACCGGTATGTGCTACGATGTGCCGGCGCAAATGACGGCTGTTAACCGGTTGGTCGCTGGTTCGAATCCGGCCCGGGGAGCCAACATTTTCAAGCACTTAGATACCAATCTGAACTCTGCAATTTCGCAGGCAACTCGCTCTGGGCTACATTCCGGGCTACATCTGAGGCAACAAGTGACTTTCGCGTTTGCTTTCGTCACTCGACGATTGGCGTTCGTCGCAGCTGACCCGGCGCTTAAGCGGTGCGCCCGACGCGCATGGCCTTCTAGCTACCAAGCTGTGCAGCCTTGAGACGTCCGACGGTCAAGGTTCATCACTTACGCTGGCGCTGGCGCCAGGTCGGGCCGAAAGCCGTTCGAGGTCAGTGAGTGGATCGAGCGCGTTTTGCGTGGTGCCAACCGGACATTAAATCAGACCTTGTTGGAGATTGCTGCTGCTGCTGAGGAGCAACGTTTGGATAGCCATGCTGCTGGCCACACTTTCGGCTACGCGGGCTTCGTGGACGGGAAACCCAGGTTGCACGCGATCACATCGCGAGTTGAAATGCGAATGCGGGTCAAAGACAAGAACTCGCCGGTGGACACCGGAGGCCACACCAGGTTTCGGGTGATGAATTTCAACCTCGGCGACCGAGTAGACAATTGCGCTCGCTCGTGGGAGCGGTGCCCAACATTTCCCGCCGCACGCAATTATACAGATGATGGCGAGGCAGTCTGCCAAGGCTCGCACGAAAGAAGTTGCTGCGGATCGTCTTTGCGCGTGGTTTAACCACATCAACCGAGAGATCAGCGCGAAAGAGTCCGCAACTGTCGGGCCTGAGGCAGTTTGCGCATGGAAATTCGCCGGAGGCGGAGGTGCGCACATTGCCTACGATGCCAACGGCCAGCGGAGTAACAACGCTGGCTTGTTGCCAGCAATTTCAAAAGGCTTCCCGCTGAACCAGTTGCTCCAGCCAATGTGGGACCAAATGCAACTGCGAATGAAAGGGTGGAAGCCGGGGGATCCTCCGCCGGTACCTTCCCGCGAGGACTTGGAGGAATTGAACAAGATCGCCCGGTCGATCGACACTAGACCGCAACGAAAATTCTAAAGACACCCCGCCTTGGTCAAATAACCCGCCACCGTGAGGCAGCGGGCGCCGTATGACCGCACTCTGCTTGACCTTCAGGCAGCCTCGAATCCGCCGGGGTCGAGTTCATCCCCGAGAACGGCGGCGGCGCCGGGGTGAGGTTGAGGAAGAAATAACGCGGAAATCGTCAGCGCGCCCTTGCACTTGAAACTACACTTTTATGCGATAACCCTTTATGCGGATTGCTCTGGCTTGCCTTTGCGCCAGATCGGCGCGATGCTGCCCTTGGGAGTTGTCAAAGGAGAGATCTCCAGCAGCACACCGCTACCAGGAGGTAAGCGATGGGTCCTATGGAAAAGCCGCCTTATGTGCCGACAGAGATTCATGTCGGAACGGTCACGGACAAGATCGGCAATCTCGGAATCCTCTCAATCCAGACGACAGAAGGCCGCCTGGATGTTGCGCTTGACCGCCAGGCAGCGGAGGCGATCGTCAATGCCATTAGCGCAATTCGGAGGAAGCTTGCATCGAACCAAAGCTAGTGGCCTAGTCGTTCAACATTCTGCCGGTAAAAGCTTTCTAGTGACTTCCGCTTTTGCGGTTGGAGGGGCATCAACTGAAACGGCTTTGGAGATTCCTGATGCACCTCGTCATAGCAGCACTGAGATGGCAGTCCAATCGTTCGAAGGCAGCACTGCTCCTGGGATCGGCACTTTTCGCCGCTAGCGCATCCGTAGCATGGGCCGATGCTCTTGAGGTTTTGCAAGGCGTATGGGTCGGGGAACGCACCGACTGCACGAGGGTGTTCGAGAAGATCCAGGGGAAAGTCCGCTTCAAGGACCGTACCTATGCGTCCGAGCACGGTTTCATCATTACCGGCAACAAGGGAAAGGGCCCGGTTGGGGGCGCCTGCACGATCTCGCAAGTCAACGAGGAGAACGACCGCTTCTCCGCCCTATTAACCTGTGCGGACGCTGTTGTATCCCGGAACTTTTCATGGTCATTCCGCATCATCGACGCAACCCACTTTGAGCGCTTTGATGCGATGGTTGGTGCCTTTAAATACAAGAAATGCGCGTTCTGACTAAAGCGTTGAACAAGCCCGCCCGACACCCACTCATGGAACCGAGTCTAGGCTCATCCGATTTGAGGGCTAGAGGAACCGAACACAGCCGTCTTGCTAAGTTAGCAGCGATGCTTGAGCGGCCTACAGTCTTCCCAGCCGGCGAACCTACCCCGTTTGCTGGTTAGGCCCGGCGGCCGGCTGTTGATCACCCCCAATAGTGGCTGTCGGGCCGCTCGAACTTGCGGTGATGGCTGAAATGCAAAAAGCCCCGCCGCTCCATTTGCGAAGCGGCGGGGCCCCCCACTCGCCCCGATGCTGACCATGCAATTGCGGCGCCAGCAGCAAATGACCCACTGTGGGACAGGCCCACGGGCGCCGTGGTTTTTCCGTGCCGTACAGAGCCTCGCCAGCGTGCGTTCCCGCTGGCCGCTGTCCTACACCGCCGAAGCACCTCGCGCGTCCTGGCGGCCCCTTGTGCCAGCGCCGGCACTCACTCTTTTAGGCACCAAATTGACTCTAGGCTCATCCGATTTGACAGCCAGGGGAACGGAACGTGACCATTTTACTAAATTACCAATGATGCATTTAGCCGCCTATGGTCGAAGTAGCCGGCGACCGTCCCGCAGACGCCACCCGCCGGTCAGGCCCAGCGGCCACCCACCCAAACTCCAACTGGCTGCTGGGCCGCCCATTGACTCTCGCTCTCGCTACTCAAAGCTCGGGCTGCGACGTGCACACCTTCGCCGTGCGTAACGGAAACTCAGGCGCTATAGAAAATACCTGCCAGCGAGGGCGTACCAGGCCAAGCCCAACATTGAGAGCACATACAGAACCAGGAACGGAAGCACGGGCGGCTGGCTGTCTAGGACGGCGTCAGCTTCTTCCCATTCCTCAACCAGATTGCGATCCCGCCACGCCTCCGTGACCGCGAAACCGTCCGGCCCGATTTTACCCTCAATCTCTCTCGAAATTCTGTTCGTGATATCGGCTAGGATCACTGGATCCTCGGGCAGGTTGCCCGGAAACCACTCAGGAAGATTGTCGCCATCGTTCTTGTCCATGGCGCCAACAATGTTTCTGCCTCACTTATGTTCCAAGTTGCTGAGCAAGATGGTGGCTGCCGAGCGAAGAAAGCACTGCGCCTAAAACTTGTAATACGCCCTATCCACGAGGGCGAAGCACTTGCGAAGGCAATCATTGAGACCGTCGCAAGGCTAGAGCGCCGCGACAGCGAAAATCCGTGACGCCTAAGCTCGGCGACGCTCTTCGGACCCCAGCCCTGCCCTGAGTGCCTCCAGGCTGTTCGCGCCATTTCTAAATAGCAACATGACTAGCCACGCGGCGTCGTCACGGCCTTGCTCGTCCGAAATCCCACGAGTGAGGCAATACTCGTGCAAAGCTTGGCGAAGAATGCTGAGCTGTTCCGGGTCAGCTATTCCTGTGAAAGGCATCGGGCCAACTCCCTTTTGCGTTAGGGCGAAAGCGATCGACACTTTCAATCGCCCCTGTGCCGTTCGAAAGCAGGCGACGGTTTATTGTATGAGATCGGGCAGAAGAGTCTATTCGGAAGTTGGTGGAAAAGCCCGCCTACCGCTTGGCAGCGAGGGCCTTTGCTTCCCGGAGCAGCGATGCCCAATGGAGCCCGAGGAAAAAGATAAGCTCTCGGGCCTGTTCTTCAGTAATGCCGGTTTCTGTGACCAAGCGTCGAACGACGACTTCAGGGTTGTTCGGCGTTCTGTCCTGTTCGTCAGCCATAGGAGAAACTCCTTACGTTGGTAACTTCGCTATCTAGCGCTTGTTCCCAAGCGCGTGACATCGCTCGGCTTATTGCCAGAGGCTGGCGCAACGGAAACTCAAAGCGCGCTATGGAAGATACCAACTAGCGAGGGCGTACCCTGCCAAGCCCAACATAAAGAGCGCATACAGAACCAGAAACAACGGAACCACGGGCGGCTGGCTGTCGATGGCGGGGTCAGCTTCTTCCCATTCCTCAACCAGATTGCGATCCCGCCTGGCCTCCGTGACCGCCAAACCGTCCGGCCCAATTTTACCGTCGATCTCTCTCGAAATTCTTTTCGTGATATCGGCTAGGATCACTGGATCCTCGGGCAGGTTGCCAGGAAACCCCTCAGGAAGATTGTCGCCATGGTTCTTGTCCATGGCGTCACCAATGTTCTCTGCCTCACTTATGTTCCAAGTTTCTAATGTGAAATTTTGACCAGATCCGGCCACCTCAACGGCGTGGTAAGGAAAGGCGGCTGTCGGGGAACGACACAACCAACCCTCAACCAGCCACCCAGACAAGCAGTGCGACGCCGATGAAGAGCATGGCCCGTTGGGCCTGTCCTAAACTTCTAGGCTGATTTGCCGGACGCCGATCACTTCCATGCACATCATGAAAAACGCGGCGGTGAAGCTGCCCCGGCTTATCTTGTTGGCCAGATTGCGCTCGCTCTCGTGCGCCCCTCGTTCATTCAATTTCTCGGCGAGCAGCGCATAGGTTATGCCCCGGCGTTTCAGCTCGCCCTTCAGAATGTTTTTTGCTTTTTCCTCATAGAACGCGGTGGGGGAAACATCGTCGGACATCATCATTTCTCCTGCGAAAAACACCGCAAATGATGATGTACCCCCTTGCATCTGCTGATTCAAGATCCCACATCCGATGTCCAACATCATCGGATGTGATATGTCTCGGCGATTTTTCCTCCTTGTGGTTCTTTTCCTCAGCCCCTCATTGGCCATGGCCGGGAAGAACGATGCCGAGTGGAACCCGCCCGCCCGCTTCGATCACGCCTATACCGGCCAGTTGACCGTGCGTTATCTGCCTCAGAAGAAGGTCGTCACGGCTTGCGCAAAGCTGTTTGCCGAATACATGGTTGCGACGAAGTCATCCTTTACCCAGCGCGGGTGCTCAGCGATCACCAACAAGACATCCTGCACCGTGATTGTGATCGACAAGACCTTTGGGCTAGCTACGCCGAAGGCAGTCCTTCGCCACGAAATCGGCCATTGCAATGGCTGGTCGGCGAGCCACCCTGACTAGTACTTCGGGTACGATTGCAGGAGCATCGAAACGAGCGCGCTGCTGCTGCTGGTAAAACTGACCACACGGTTGCTCTGCAGCACAGTCGGATGATCCCAGCCCCAACTTCTCGTATGGCTGCCCTGGGTGTCCTCGCCCTGCTCTGTCAGATTGGTCCAGGTGATGTTGTTCGTGTTGCGCTTGCCCTTGTCGCCGTAACGGCGTCGCTACCGGCCAGAAACTGCTTGGGCGGATTGTCCATGCCGGCGATTTTCACAAGGGCGTCGCCAAGTTTGGCGAGGTCACCCTGCTGCTTGCCGTTGTAGCCGGACCACATGGCTTTGGCGCTGCCTTCTGCAGCATAGTCGTCGATGGTGCTGCTGCCTGGCGTTCTGATCGTCGAGGAGGTCGGTGCGGAAAAAGCCCGGCGCGACGGCTGTGACAATGATGCCGAATTGAGCGACTTCCTGAGCCACCGACTGCGAAAGGCCTTCGACGGCGAACTTGGCGGCGCTACAGGCTCCGCAATGCTTGAATCCGATGATTCCGGCGAGCGAACTGACGTTGATAATGTGTCCTGAGCGCCGCTTGCGCATGACCGGAATGACCGCACGCATGACGTGAACCACGCCGTGCAGATTGGTCGAAATCAGCCCATCGAATTCAGCGGTGGTCAACTCTTCGAAATTGCCGAGCAGGCTGTAACCGGCATTGTTGACCAGAACGTCGATGCGGCCGAACGCCTCCATCGCCTTGTCGACGGCCGCCTTGGCCTGAATTGCATCGGCCACGTCCAACTGGACGACCGCAAGTCTGTCGCTGGCGACACCACGCAGGGCGTTCCTTATCTTGTCGGGATTGCGGCCGGTGGCGACCACCCGATCGCCTGCTCCCAGTGCCGCCCTGGCGGTTTCGGCGCCGATGCCGCTGCCAGCCCCTGTGATGAACCAGACTTTGCTCATATCCAACTCCTGTTTTCGATGATCAGGAAGTTAGGTGATGGCGCGCCGGCCGATTAGACGGCATAATCGGCATGAAGTTAGAAATCACATTGATAAATGATCGGCCACCCCTTACCCCCTGTATCGGAGGGCGTCGACCAGAAGCGTGAAGGCGGCAGTATGCTGCCGCCGGCTTGGATAATAGAGGTGGTAGCCCGAATATGGCGGGCACCAGTCTTCCAGCACCCGGACCAGGCGGCCGTCCGCAATATGCTGGGATATCTGGTTTTCGAACGTGTACACCAAACACAAGCCATCGACTGCGGCATGCAAGAGCATCTCGCTGTCGTTGAAAATAACCGGTCCATTGACCCGGACCTCAAGTTCGACACCGTCCTGTTCGAACTCCCAGGCATAAAGGCCGCCCCCGGTGTTCTGGCGATAGCTTGCGCATCGGTGTTCGCTCAAGTCGCGGGGTGTCTGCGGGGCGGGATGATTGGCAAAGTAGGCCGGGGATCCCACGACTGCCATCCTGACGTCTGGGCTGATCCGGACCGCAACCATGTCCTTTTGCACCTGTTCACCCATGCGGATACCGGCGTCGAAGCGCTCTGCGACAATGTCGGTGAGACCTTCATCGACATGGACCTCAACCATGATGTCGGGATAATTCTGCAGCAGTTTCGACAATACGGGCCACAGGACAGTTTGGGCGGCATGCCGGAACGTGGTGATGCGAATCGTGCCTGCAGGCTTGTCGCGAAGCGCGGTGAGCGCAGCAATTTCACTGTCGATATGGTCGAATGCCGGCCGCAGGCTGATAAGCAGCCTTTCGCCTGCCTCGGTCAGCGACAGGCTGCGCGTCGTTCGCGAGATCAACCGCACACTGATCCGTTGTTCGAGCATGCGCACCGCATAGCTGAGCGCGGATTGGGAGAGGCCGAGCTTCGCGGCCGCGCGTGTAAAACTCCCCTCCTCGGCAACCGCGATAAACACAGCCCATTCGCTGAAGTCGCCTTTTCTCACCTATAAACCTCATTTCTGTATCCATGAGGATTATGGCAGATCATCAGCATACCTGTCTCGTCATATTTATGCTCCGCGCGCCCCGACGGCACGAGTCAGCATCAGGACTGCCTGGTACTGCGCGGATTCCGAACGCCCCGATGGCAGCCGAGCGCCGACAAGGCGTTATCTGCCTTGCTCGCTGCCGGAACAGCACGCAGCGAGCAGAAGCGGTCTGGCGTAAAAACGGCTACTTCAGATTGAGCGGCAATTGACGCAGCGGTTTTCCCGTGAGCCGTGCTATTGCGTTGGCAAATGCCGGCGCCAATGGTGGTAAGCCGGGCTCGCCCATGCCCGTGGGCGGTTCGGCGCTAGGGACGATGTGGATGTCGAATTCCGGCACGTCCGTGATGCGCGCCACCGTATAGTCACTGAAGTTGCCCTGCTCGACGACGCCGTCCTTGAGCGTTATTGCAGAGCCTGCCAAGCACATCGACAAGCCCATGATCGCCGCGCCCTGTACCTGCGCCTCCACGGTCAGAGGGTTGACGGCCAGATTGCAGTGAACCCCGGCCGTGACCCGATGCAGTTTAGGCTGTCCATCGGCAACAGAGGCTTCCACTACGTAAGCGACCACTGAGCTGAAGGACTCGTGCACCGCCACACCCCAGGCCCGCCCCTCGGACAATTGCGTCTTGCCGTACCCGCTCTTGTCGACGGCCAGCTGCAATGCGTCACGATGGCGGATGTGCTGATCGCCGAAGAGCTGCATGCGGTAGGCTACAGGGTCTTGGTCGGTTGCACGCGCTATATCGTCGAGCAGGGTCTCCATCACATAAGCCGTATGGGTGGAGCCGACGCTGCGCCACCACAGAACCGGCACGTTGTCCTTGGGATGATGCACCGTCAGCCGCATTGGAAGCGGATAGGGAGCCCGCATGCCCTCCGTCGTGGCGGCGTCGATGCCGTTCTTCACCATGAACTGCTCGAACACGGTTCCGGTAAGTATCGACTGGCCGACGATGCTGTGATCCCAGGCCAGCACCTTGCCTTGATTGTCAAAGCCGATGCGGGCGCGGTGCAGGTGCAGTGGACGGTAGTAGCCGCCCCTCATATCGTCCTCGCGGCTCCAAAGCGTACGGATCGGTGCATTCAGCCCCGCCGACCTGGCGGCCCTGGCTATTTCGCAGGCCTCGACCACGGTGTCGGAGGTGCTGGAAAAGCGCCGACCGAAGCCGCCGCCCGACATCTGCACGTTAAGCACGACCTGTTCCGGCTTGAGGCCGAGCGCGGCCGCGGCAGCGGCGGCATCGGGTCCGGCACTTTGGCTTCCCATCCAGATCTCGGCACGATCATCGGCAAGCCGTACCGTGCAGTTCAGCGGTTCCATCGCCGCGTGGGCGAGATACGGGAACACGAACTCAGCTTCCAGCTTCAGCGGCGCCGTTTCCAATGGCACCATGTCTGAATCGAACTGGCGCGGGCCGGGCCGACTGGCCATCTCGCGATAGTGCGCGAGTTGCCGTTCGCTATCGACCTTTTCGACGGCAGATGTGTCCCACTCCACCTTAAGGGCATCGCGGCCCTGAGACGCCTGCCAATATCCGTCGGCCACGACGGCCACGCCCTCGGCACCGCGATCCAGCGGCACGCGCAGGACGGCCCTCACGCCCTTGACGGCGCGGGCTGCGCTGTCATCCAGGGTGGCTATCCTGGCTCCGAAGACCGGAGGACGAGCCACCACGGCCGTCAATTGTCCCGGCAGCTTGAAGTCGATGCCAAAACTCTGTTGGCCGCTGCTCTTGGCTTGAGCGTCCAAACGCCGGGTGGGCTGGCCGATGATGCGGAAATCCTTGGGATCCTTCAGCGCAATCTTCTGCGGCACTGGCAAGGCCATGGCCGCTTCGGCAAGTTCTCCATAACCGAGCTTGCGGCCATCGGAGGCCAGAACCGCGCCGGCCTCGGTTCGCAGAATGGACGCCTCCACGTTCCAGCGGGTCGCCGCGGCCGCCAGCAGCATGGCGCGAACACGAGCACCCAGCTCGCGATACTGCGTAAAGCTGTTCTTGATTGTGTTCGAACCGCCGGTAAGGTGCATGCCGAAGAGCGGATCGACATAGGCCATGTCATTGGTGCCGAGTTGGCTGCGCACCAGGTTCCAGTCCGCATCGAGTTCTTCGGCAAGGATCATGGGCAATGCCGTTTGGACGCCTTGACCGAACTCCAGCCGGTTGATTGTGACCGTAACCTCTCCATTGGGCGCGATGTGGACAAATGCAGAGGGCTGCTCGGTCGGCTTCAGACTGGCTGCCGCCTCATCGGCCTCGGACGACTGCGCGACTGCCAAATCAGGGAAAATGCCGACAGCCAGGCCGAGGGTCCCCGTCAGCTTGAGAAAGCTGCGGCGTGGCATCGCCTGGACCGTCGTTGAACGGCCCCGTTCCAGGATGTGTTGCAGCGCACGCGGCAGCTCTTTGTGATCCATGTTGGGGAACATATGCGTCTCCTTCAGACGAGGGTGCTGGCGGCGTCGGCTATAGCGGCGCGGATACGGGCATAGGTTCCACAGCGGCAGATGTTTCCGGCCATGGCGGAGTCGATCTCTTCGGCGGTCGGCTGCGCGCCGGGCGACAGCGACGCGAGCAAAGCCGTCGCGCTCATGATCTGGCCGCTCTGACAGTAGCCGCATTGTGCCACGTCGTGCCTGACCCATGCAGCGTGGACAGCCGAGCCGACACGGTCGGTGCCGTCGGTTGTCTTTTCAATCGTGGTGATCCTGCCGCTTTCAACGGCGGAAACCGGTGTGCTGCACGAGCGGATTGCCTCGCCATCCAGATGCACCGTACAGGCGCCACAGAGCGCTGCGCCGCAGCCGAATTTGGTGCCGCTCATTCCGAGCGTGTCACGCAGGACCCAAAGGATCGGAGTTTCGGGGTCAACGTCAATCTCGTGCTCTCGCCCGTTGATATTCAGTGAGATCATGGCCGGTAGGTTCTCCTGGGTTGCTCCACCCGAACAGGTTTCCCAAGCGGCCTGGGGCTTCCCGGCCGACTGAGACATTGGCAATTTGGTGGCTAGCGCTAAAGCTAGCTCGCCGGGCGATGCTGGATTAGACTGCGCAATTTGCATGACCTTAGAAACGTGGTTTCTGAATGCGTCACACAGGCGAGGCACGTCCGCGTTTGCGCGGTCAGCGCCGGCATTGCCGTTCACTGTGTTCAAAGAAGGTGCGCAGTGGAACTCAGCAAGCCGGGTCGGTCGATTGGATCGCCGAGCTTGCGCGGAATGGCTGCCCTCTCCCGGCGGAGTGGGCATAATTGCAACGGAGTTCGCCGACGATGATGCGGAGCTAGAGAGACGCAAACACGTACCCCACCGGTGTATTCCACAGAATGTGCTATAGTTCTTGTCGTTCCACCGTCGATGAGAGGGCAGATGAGCGGACCAAGCGACCTCAATCTCTGGCACCGCATTGAAGGCTACAATTTCGATCAACCCGACATCGATCTGCCCTTCTCGGCCAGGCTTGCCCGAGAAAACGGCTGGCCGCCGGAGTTTGCGCAGCGTCTCGTCGAAGAATACAAAAAATTCGTCTACCTGATGTGCGTCTCTGACGAGATGCTGACCCCTTCGCAGGAAGTCGATGAAGCCTGGCACCTGCACCTCGTGTACACCCGTAGCTACTGGGACGATTTCTGCCGTGGTGTGCTGGGCAGGGATATCCATCACGAACCGACCGAAGGCGGTTGGGTTGGACGCCTTCCGAGAACGCCGCTCCGAATCGGCGAGCGCGCAGGTAAAGCCCGTCGAACAAACAACGTTGGAAGGGGAATCCTCGGAGGCCCGGCGAACTTCCGCGTCACGCCATAACCGATCTGGCGAACTTTGCTACGCCTTTCGTCGTGGCGAAACCCAATGCCGCCTGGCTCGGCGCCACCCTAGGCGACCCCACCTCCCCCGCTCCCTGCGGCGCCGGCCATCTTTTCGCTAATGTAATGCATGTCGCGCAAAAGCACGCCCTCGGGCAGGAACTGAGGGTGCGCAGCGGTTTGCAATAACGGCATGCGTAACCACAAAAACCCCAAGCGCGCCGCATGCGTCGCACGAGTCCATTCCAACGCAACGCGCCTCAGGCAGCTACATCGGTTAGGCAGTAACGCCACCGCGACCGGTTTTCTGTGCCGTCATCCAGGGCATTGCTGCAGAGACGTCCTCGAGGATCTTGGCCGATCTCGCGAAGCCGGCGAAGGCCTCGCGTGCAACTGAAATGGGAACCTGGCCATCATAGGCGCGCTGGCAGGCGCGGAACGCCGTGTCAAAGATTGGCCCTCTGCGATTGCTCGGCCATTCCTGCAGGCACTCGAAAGCATCGGCCAAGCATTCGATTTCCTCCACCATGAACTCCCCTTTCCTGACGAAAACAGGCCGGTCGAAAGTCCTGTCGTTCATTACAACCTCCATTCAACTGAACGAGTGTTTGAGCTTCCACGAGAGCCGTGAGCGACGGCTGCGGAAAATATGTGAAGCGCACTTTTTGCTGTCAAGGAGCGGCCAATTCGGGACTGAAGCAAACCTCCTCGCAGGACAGGGACCGCATGCGGAACGTCGCTGTGTAGCGCTGCAACCCGCAGCCGAGGACGGGCGAACGCCATCGCTCCCGATGAAACCGAACTCTCGCAAAGGCCGTCGGCAGCATTCGTCACGCCGGAAGGCCTGGACAACAGCAGAAAGCCCGCGCCCTCGGGGAGAAGACGCGGGCTGACCGGAGCTACCGATCTCGCAGCATTGTATGAGGGGACAATACTACGCTGCTGGCACCAAACTGTCCTCGCAGGACAGTGTTCCAGCCTCACAGGCTGGCACAGGCAAAAAAAGCCCGCCGTACCCGCAGGTGCGACGGGCGATCAAGCGGTCAAGCACGGCTTGGGGGGCTGAGATGTGCCCGGTGCGCGCGGACCGAGAAAAATCATTCGCGTGCCGGCTGCCCGGCGTCTACCAACCGCCAGTTGGAAGAGTGGGCCGAACGGAGAGCCCGCGCCTCTGCTGGAACAAGGACACGGCCTATTCGGCGCGCTCGCTGGCTCAGTCCGGCGCGCGCCTGGACGCGGCTTCCGCGCCCGGTCAATTCGCCTGGAACAAAACATTCCAGAGGTGGTTTTCCCCATGAAGGGACAGACTTTTCGAAGGAGACGTCTCGTGAAAAAAGTTCTGATCACCAGTATGCTGGCCATAGGCGTTGGCTGTGGCGCAGCATTCGCTCAGGAACAGCAGCCGGCCCAAAGCCAGTCCGGCACCGACTGCCCGGCCGGCTCGGCCGGTTGCCCGGAAGGTGCGATGGGCGAACAGGGTAAGGCCGGCGCCACCACCAAGGAGCAGGCTCAAGGCAAGGCGAAGATGCAGACCGACGAGCAAGCCGAGGGTAAAGCCGGCGTAACCACCGAGCAGCAGACTCAAGGCGAGGCTGGCGCCACAACCGAGCAACAGGCGCAGGACAAGGCCAAGACCCAGACCGAGCAGCAGCCCCAGGGCGAGGCTGGCGCCACGACCGAGCAACAGGCGCAGGACAAGGCCAAGACCCAGACCGAGCAGCAGACCCAGGGCGAGGCCGGTACCACCACCGAGCAGCAGACCCAGGGCGGCACTACTCAGTCACAGGATGAGACGGAGACCGGCGCGATCAGCAATGTGACCGTTGAACAGAAAACGGAAATCACCCAGATCCTCAAGGAGGAAAAGGTCGAACCGGTTGCCGACGTCGATTTTGACATCTCAGTGGGTGTCGAGGTTCCGCGGCAGAGGGTTGAACTGCGTCCTCTGCCACGGCGAATCATCGAGATCGTCCCAGCTTACGAAGAGTACCAGTATTTCGTGTTGGCCGATGGCCGTATCGTCATCGTCGACCCGGATACATTCAAGATCGTCCTTATTCTGGCCTGACGCCCTAGTTCGGGCTAAACGAGGGGTCCGCTGCCCCCACGGCGGACCCCTCGTTTGCATGGACCAGTCTCTGCCACCAAAGGCACGGCTATTACGCCTGTTCAAACTGACAGGCTTTCTGCGTGTCGAGGTTTCTTCAGCCGCTTCCCACCTGGATTACATCTGGACGGCGTCCTCCCTGCTCAAAAGGCCTGAGCTAGGACTTCGGTCTGGCCGCTTGCCGACCATGGGCTGGCCCAGGCAGTGCTTTGGTCCGGGACCGCTATGGCAAAAGCCTGAAATGGGGGAGTTTGTAGGAACCGAGCTCCTGCTGGCGTCGTTGCGATCCCGACACCGTGACAGGAGGCTGCAATGGACCCCAGCATTCACCAGGCACGTTGGCTGCTTTTTCCGATATTTGGCCTGGCGTTCGGGGTTGGAGCCGTTGGGCTTTTCATCGGCTGATGAGGTCCACCGATGAAGGCAATGCACTCGCGCAGTTATGAGTCCCTTCCTGCGCCAGCGAGACCCACCGGTTCTCCCCCTCGAGACTGGTGGGTCTTGACACAGCCCGATGATGGCGAAAGCCTGATAAATCGGTGCAGTTCAGAAGATTGGCTTGGGCGAAGGATTGACTTGGGCGAATTCGAAATAGGCAGAGATGCAACATAGGGCGTGACGGTAAAAGGATATTCTGGCGTGCTATTGGCAAATTCATTGATCACAAACGCAATACGGCCGCAGCGCCCGAAGCATTGTGAGACAAGAGTTCTCGCCGGTGCGCGGCCTGCCCGGCCTCAATCGCAGCGCAGTCTCAAATCTCTTCGAGGGCTTCGCGTCGCCATCTGCCTGAGCGCATCGGCCTTGGTTCTCGTCGTCAGCCCCTACCGTGTGGCACAGGACGGCCTGTCCCTGACGCTAAGCCCACAGGCCGCCTGGGCACAAGGGAACTCTGGGAACGCTGGGAACTCAGACTCCGGCAACTCTGATTCCGGCAACTCCGGCTCCGGCAACTCCGGCTCCGGCAACACTGGCTCCGGCAACTCCGGCTCCGGCAACACTGGCTCCGGCAACTCTGGCTCCGGCAACTCAGGAGACACTGAAAGCCCCGACAACTCTGGAAACGCTCCTGGAAATGCCACAGACCCTGGAAATGCCACAGACCCTGGAAATGCCGCAGCCCCACAGGCCACGGACCCGAACGGCAATGCGAACAAAACAAAAGCACTGAACGTCACTCCCCCGACAAATCCGGCTACCGCGCTAAATCCTGGCAACAAGCCCAAGACGTATATCAACGTGACCACTGGAGACCGGATCGAGGTGCGCGGGGCAAGCGTGGGTGTGGTGCATTCCAACGGGCTGAGCGAGCGCATCGACGGCGGCCATTACGAGATGCGCGATGCCATGGGCCGCACCATCATTCGGCGGCAGGCAAAGAAATCCGATCGGGCAAGACTGCTCCGGATGATCGAGTGATGGCGCGTTCCACAGGCCGCAAGGCTGTCTTGCTTCATGCAGGATCGCGGACAGGCGGATGCTGATGCTCGGTCGCGTCGCGCAATGTCATCGCGGCTTCGGTCCGGTTGCTCACATTGAGCTTGGCCAGAATCCGCGTCATGTGGTGCTTTATGGTTTTCTCGTGCAGGTTCAGCTGAAGACCGATCCGCTTGTTGCTCAATCCCGCGGCAACGAGCGTCAGGATCTCTCTTTCGCGACTGGTGAGTTCGGCCAGAACGTCGGGTTTCTCGATCGCGGTTGGTTGGCTGGACAGGTCGACCAACACGCGCGCCGACAATTGCGGACAAACATACCGTTCGCCCATCGCCACCGTGCGCAGTATGGCGGCCAGGGTTCTCGATCCGACACCTTTTAGGACATAGCCTCTTGCCCCGCTCTGCAAGGCGGCCATGACGTGCTGGTTTTCCTCCGAAACGGTCAGCATCACGATTTTCAGATCCGGGTGCCGCTCCAAGGCCGGCCCGACTGCGCTGAGGCCCCCTCCAGGCACTGAGATGTCCATCAGCAGAATATCGAGCTGCTGGTCTTCCGATATCCGCAAGGCGTCATCTCTACTGCTGCCTTGGGCAACGATCTCGAACCCGCCGATCTGCTCGAGGGTGCGCACAACGCCTTCCCTGAACAGCGGATGGTCGTCGACAATGGCGAGCTTTATGGCCGCTGCCATCACGCCTGTCCTATTTCGACTGTGTTGAGAACCATTTTCACCACCGTGCCGTTCTGTGAAGATGTTACATCAAATTGGCCGCCGAGGCTTTCTACCCGCTCACGCAGCCCGATGAGCCCCAGCCGTTCAGGATGGATGATCTTCGGGTCGAAACCTGGGCCGGTGTCGGAAACCTCGATAGAAACGCGCTCCCCGTCGAAATGTTTCGCGACCGATTGATCGGCACCCCCGGCATGGTGAAAGCCGTTGTTCAGCGCCTCCTGAATGAAGCGAAAGATGCAGATCTTGGCCGCTGGCGACAAGGGTGTGTGGCTCCCGGTCATGGACAGCATCACTTTGACGCCGGTCCGCTCTTCGTGCGCTCGCACGGCAAGCTCGAGGATTTCCGTCAACTCGGCATTCTCGACATGCGGCAGCATAAGACCCTTGCTGACATTCCTGATTTCTCGCATCGCATCGTCCAGATTCGCTTTGACCACCTGCAATTCCCGTGCGCGCGCCGCAGCCGGCGTGGCCGGATCGGTCAGCACGGGGCTGTCAATCCCCAGCGCAGCGAGGGCAACCAGTTGCGCCGGCCCGTCGTGCAGGTCCGCGCCGATTCGCCTGAGGTGACGTTCGTTAAGTGCCGTGGCGCGCTGCGAAGCACGTTGCACCCGCAGCCTCAACATTCTGTTTTGAGCGACCAGATCGGAAAGTTCGGCAATACGCTGCTTCAAGGAGCGGCTCTGGGAACGAATCGTGCGGCTGCCACGAAAAACGATTACCGAAAGCCCGAGGAAAAAAACCGCGGTGACTGCTGCGACATCGAACCAGGTCCGAACGAGTGCCTGCCGGAGATCCTTTTCAAAATCGGTGGCGATCTCGTCGAATTCCAAAACAGCCACGACTTCGCCCGACCACGGCTGAAGCATCGGATTATAGATTTCAAGAAGATGCAGGCTACTGTCCCTCTCAGCCTGGTTATCATAGTCCCTGTCCAATTCAGCAACCATGTCGCCGGCGAATGCGGCCCGGAGATTGTCGCTGAGTGGAAGGCGCTTCCCGACCAAATTTTTATTGGTTGAATAGAGGATGGTGCCATCGCGGCGCCAGAGCTTGAACGATTCGAGCCTTGTGCCGAGTGCGCCTTGTCCCAGCGTTTCATCCAGCGCGTGCGCAACGCTCTCGTCCAGCATCTCGCTCCTGCGCATGTCGGGAAGCAGCGGCGCGATGACGCTGTCGACGTAAAGAGCGGTAGAGGCGGCCGAGTTCCGGGTGACCGCGGCTTCAATCTGGCTTGTCACGGACATTCCCACCACGATCATCGCCGACAGCGAGAACAGCCCGCCGGCGAGCAGAAACTGAGTGGCCAGCGACAGTGCATTCCACCGATCGAGCAATCTTGTCGGTCTGTATGGCGCCATATCTCCACCGGCCCGGTCGGCGGCGCGTCGCGCCAGCGGCACGATTCGAGAGAACCAGCCAATCTGTCGTCGAACGACGCTAAATGACGCCATCTTTGATCTGCACCGATCAATAACAAGGGAACTTAGGGCTTGCGGGCTGGACGAAAACCGCGACCTTGCGTTTTTTTGCGCAAGCGCCACTGCCATGGTTGAGCGAGGCAGCAAATATGACTCCTCAACCACGTGCTGCCGGCACCGGTCGCCCCTGGCAGCGCGACGGAAGGTGCGGCGTCTTTCACTTCCGGTCGCGCAATGCTCTCACCGCTTGCGTAAGGGTCACCCGATCGTTGCCGTTCTTTTTGATCAGCCTGCTGACCTGGCTGGGCGAAACGCCATTTTCTCGCGCGAAATGCTCCACCTCGTAATACTGGTCCACCGAAAGGCGGTCGCGGTCGAGAAACGATCGATCTTTGTTGTTGTCGTCCATTTCCGTTTTCCCACTAAAGCTCGTTTGAACATTGGACGCAAACGAGGGACCACCCGCCAAATCGAGGAATGGCGGGTGGTCCCTTATCGGCGCAGGAAGGGACTTAGCTGCGCAGATATCTTCGTCCATCAGCCACATCGTTAAGTCGGTCGTTCATCAGCTGACGACTATTCCAATTGCCAGGAAGGCAATGGAGACAGCGAAGACCGGTGCAAGTAGCCAGCGGGCTTGGTGAACACTATTCTCCAACGATTCCTCCCGTGACGCACGGCGAGCAACGAGTGCTGGCAGTCGTGGTTCCGGGCCACACGCCATCGTCGCCCTTTGCGCACGACAATTCAGACTTAGGTCCATCGGCACGGCGTCTCTGGTAGGACCGATGCCCAGCCGCGGAACGTTTGCAGCTGTCTCGTTGTTGAAGGTGAGCTTGGCGCGACGAAGATGCGTCCCAGCGCAAGACAGCTCATCAGGAAGGAAAAACTTATGAGAATGCATCTTTCCACTGCAGCCGCAGGATTTCTGCTGCTGGCAAGTGTCGGCGCCGTGGCTGCCCAGGACGTGATCATCCAGCCCGAACAGGAGACCGTCATCAGGGAGTATGTGAAAAAGCAGCCGCTCGCCTCGGTGAACCTGCTTGGCGTGGAGCTCAATATCGGCTCGGCGCTGCCCGAGACGGTCGAGCTTCATGAAGTTCCCGACGTCCAATATCGCTACGTCGTCGTCGACAATCGGACCGTTCTTGTCGATCCAGGCACACGCAGGATCGTTAAAATCATCGATTGACTGAAATAGCCTGGGGAGGAGACGCGGGGGGGGGGGGGGGGGGGGGGGGGGGGGGGGGGGGGGGGGGGGGGGGGGGGGGGGGGGCGGCCGGGGGGGGGGGGGGCGGGGGGGGGCCGGGGGGCAAAGTGAGTGAGGGGTGGCCGGCCACGCCCCCCCC